>JBLHPD010000289.1:0-5118 GCA_047624165.1 Clostridium sp.
CTTCAACGCAGTATGGTCAGGAATTATTCCCCAATAATAAAATTAGTGAAAGCTTGATGATTTCTGCAAAGACCTGGAAAACTTGGGCCCTTGTTGTGATTTATTTTACTACATTTGGAGGATTCTTAGCACTAACAAGTTGGTTGCCTACTTATTGGATGAGTTACTTTAAATTAAGTTTTAAAATGGCAGGTTCGTTAACTGCTATGTATGCGATTTCTACATCTATTACTAGGATTTATGGTGGAAAGATATCGGACAAGGTTGGAGGAGAATCTACATCAATTATAGCACTTATTATAATGCTTGCGGGAGCAGTCTGTATGACCATTACTAGCTCAATCCCTTTAGCTATTATAGGGGTTTTACTTTTAGCTGTTGGAATGGGTGTAACAAATGCTGCTGTATTTAAAATACTTCCAAAAGAGGTTCCTCATGCAATTGGAGGAGCAGCAGGATGGGTTGGAGGATTAGGAGCTTTTGGAGGTTTCGTTATACCACCGTTAATGGCATCTTTTATAGATAAAACAGGTGAAAATTTAAGTGGGTTTTCAAAAGGATTTATAGTATTTATAGTATTAACTATAATTTCACTTTTAATTGTAGGATCATTTAAAATGGGATCAAAGAAATCAAAAACGAAGAAGAAGGTTAATTTATGATGATTGAAGTACGGGAAGCAAAGAATATAATAAATGAGGAGGTAAGGTTATTAAATCGTGAAAAAAAGTATGAAAAAGTATACATTGATGATTCCCTTAATAGAGTTTTATGTGAGGACATTTACTCACTAGATAACTTGCCACCTTTTGATAAATCAGCCATGGATGGTTATGCCATAAGAAGTCATGATACACAAAATAAAGAAAATACAACACTTAAAATTAAGTCATTAATAAAAGCAGGAGATTTTTGCACAGAATCATTAAAAGAAAATGAAGCCTATAAGATCATGACCGGAGCTATGTTACCGCTTGGGTCAGATGCAGTAATACAGATTGAAAGAGTCAAAACTGAAAATGGGGATTTATATATTTACGAAGAAGTTAAAAAAGGTACTAACATTATAAAATTGGGAGAAGAGATTCTAAAAGGAGATGTACCTTTAAAAAAAGGCACTCTAATTAGACCTCCAGAGATTGGATTATTAGCTTCTTTAGGATATGAATTTATTAATGTTTATAAAGCCCCTACTGTTGGTATAATAATCACCGGCGATGAATTAATTGACATAAAATCAGAAATTCAAAAGGGTAAAATAAGAAATAGCAATGAATATTCACTAAGGGCTTTGATAAAAGATGCAAATGCAAAAGTTTTTTCACTGGGGATAGTTAAGGACGATAGACAAGCTTTAAAAGAGAAAATTCTATTAGCTTTTGAAAAATCAGATATTGTTATAAGTTCTGGAGGAGCTTCTGTTGGAGATTACGATTTTGTAAAAGATATCCTTCATGAAATAGGAACAGATATTAAATTTACTTCAGTAGCCATTAAGCCTGGAAAACCTACATCCTTTGCAATATATGAAGGTAAATTATTTTTTGCTTTACCTGGCAATCCTTCATCCTTAATAAATACTTTTGAAGAATTTGTAAAACCAGCTATAAAATCTATGATGGGTATTACTGAAAATGAATCTCAAGAATTTCCAGTTATTTTAAAGGATAATTTTAAAGCTAAAGAGGGAAGAGAAAAATATATATTCGTTAAAATTGAAAAAGAAGATGGAGTTTATTATGCATATAATTCAGGATCACAATGTTCCAACCACCTGCGTGCTATGTGTAATTCTAATGGAGTTATAATTATTCCTAAAAAAAGTGGAAGTTTAAAGGTAGGCGAAGTTATAAATGGAAAATTCATATTTAAATAAGAATCAGAAAACTTTAGTCCTCTCAATAGTAGCTACAAAATCAAACACTGGGAAAACAACCTTGATAGAAAAACTAATTAAAATTTTTAAAATTAGGAACTACAAGGTCGGTGTTTTAAAACATGATGCTCATAAATTTGACATAGATAAGGAAGGCAAAGATAGCTTTAAGTTTAGCACGGCTGGTGCTGATAACGTAATAATATCTTCCTCTGAAAAATTAGCTATGATTCAAAAAGTGGAAAGAGAAGTACCTATAAATGAAATTCTTCTACTTTTTAAAGATGTAGATATTATTTTAATGGAAGGATATAAGAATAACAATTTCCCTAAAATAGAGGTACACAGAAAATGCATAGATTCCAATCTGCTTTGTAAAAATCCAAAGTATGAGTTTTCACAAATTATTGCACTTGCTAGTGATGAATCTGTAGAGGTGGATATTCCTCTACTAAACTTAAATGAGGCTAATTCAATTTGTGATTTTATTGAGGGCAGGTTAATGAGAAAGTAACATTATTATGAATAAAGTGATATCGTGTAAAGTGTAATCAAAGGCGAAGTCGTCAATATTATTTAATTATAAAGGATAAAGAGGGGTATTAATGATTAATAAAACATTAGCAATATTGGCTGGAGGTCAAAGTAGTAGAATGGATTATAATAATAAAGCTTTTCTTAAACATAAAGAAAAAACATTTATAGAACAAATAATAAAGGCTGGTAGTAGCTATAAAGAAATAATAATAGTTGCAAATACTACAGCCCTTTATAAAGGATTTAATCTTAGAGTTGTTGAAGATATTTATAAGGGACATGGACCCCTTGGTGGCATTCACGCAGCACTAACTAATTCATTTACAGAATATTGCCTATGCATAGCTTGTGATATGCCTCTTATTAGTAAGAAAACATTAGATATATTAGGTAATGCTTATGGGAATTATGAGGTATTAGTTCCTAAAGTTAGTAATAGGTTACAACCCCTATGTGCAATATATAAAAAAACTATTTTAAATGATGTTGAAAAAAGTTTAAAAGAAAATAAGAATAGGATCGATAAATTTATCTTAGAACTAGAATGTAAAATTATTGACGGTTTATCATATATAGAATTTTTAAATATTAATACCGTAGAAGAATATAAAAATTTGCAGGCGAAATAATTGTACGCAGTTAAAATTATAACAAGTTACTTTATACAACAAAAAGAGTATGTAACTCTACTCACACACCCTTGAAATACTGGTTTAACCTTTCTCTATCCACTATGAATTTCCTATTTTCTATTATAACCATATTCATTTCTTCAAGCTCTTTTACTGCCCTTGAAATAGTTTCACGAGAGCTACCTAACATATCCGCTAAATAGGTTATACTTATCTTAACATCTATTAAAACGCCATCTTGCGTTTCTACTCCATAGTCTTTAGAAAGTTTCCAAAGCTTAGCAGCCACCCTTTTGTCCATTTTAGTAGGAACTGTATTCTTAATCTGTCTATACATTCTCCTTATTTTCTTACTCATAGAGTACAATATAACTTTTGTAAGTTTAAAGTCCTGCTGCATAATATTTAATAAGTCTACTTTTGGTATGCTTATAATTTCACTGTCCTCAAACCCTTCGCAATTAATAGAGGCCGAATAATTATCGAAAATTACCTCATTTATCATCTCACCTTTGTTTAAGATGTAAACAACTCTCTTTTGACCTTTTTCCGATAACCTGTACATAGTTACCTTGCCCTCTAGCACTATATATATATTATCCACACTTTGTCTTTCGGAAAACAAGATTTGCGATTTTTTTAATTTTTTTATTACAATACTCTCTCTTATTAACTCTAAAGTGTTGTCCTCAACACATTCAAATAATGGAAGGTCTTTTAATTGCCTAATCGTTATTTGTGGCATCTTAATTTCTCCTTATGATTTCATTTTAGAATCTAATTATTACTCTTATTATATATGATAGTTCGTATTAAGTTAAGAAAAAATAATGTGTAAGTCATAAATATTATAAAAAAAAAGAAAGTACATATTACTAAGCTTATCTTAATTAATCTAAGCTTTAATAATATATACTTTTATTTTGTTGTTTTTACCTTTCTTTTGATACATACCAATATGCCGCTCCAATAAATATAGCACCACCTACAAAATTACCTAAGGTAACCCAAATTAAGTTATGCGCTAATCCCCCTATTGAAATTACTGCCGTGTGTGGAATCATTAATGCTACTGAAAGCAAAGTCATATTTGCAACGCTATGTTCAAAACCGGTAGTTATGAATGCAAAAAGGCACCAGAAAATCATTATAAGTTTAGCTGTTTCTTCCTTTAATTTAATAGCACACCATACTGCTAAACATACTAACATGTTACAAAGTATACCTCTTAAAAATAATTCCATACTTGGCGTTGCCATTTTCCCTTGTGATACTTTTAAAATAAATGTCGCTGTACTTCCTTTTGAAAGGCCAGCTCCTACAAATATTGCAGCTAGCACTACTGAACCTACGAAATTTCCTAAATAGCTATAGACCCAAATGTTTATTGAATCAAGCCACGTAACTTTCTTTTCTAGAGAACCTATGGTCATGGTCATGTTGTTTCCTGTAAAAAGCTCGGAACCTGCCATTATCACAAGACTTAAGGCAATCCCAAAAGAAGCTCCCATAATAATTTTTGTTGCAGGCGACTCTGCAACTGACAATAAACCACCAATAGTAAATATTAATAAAATTCCAAATCCCACATAAACACCAGCCAAAGTTGCTGCAGTGAGGTACCTCATTTTGCTTTTCTTTAAGAGTTCAGACTTTTTTACTGCTGATATAGAAACTTTGTTAATTTCTTCACTAAACAAAATATATCATCTCCTTAAATAAAGTATACCCATACTTTATCATTCTAAAAAAAAAGAGTATGTGACAAATATCACATATTCTCTAAAATACTAATTATATCTTTTAATTTTCTTCATTTATCCTAATAATTGTTTTAAATCCTCTTCTGGTATACTTATCGGTTGGGAGTAACAATAAAAACCATCTTGTAACATAAGTTACTGTTTTACATTATAAAAACTAGTATTATATTATTAAAGAAGTTAATTATGATTAGACCACAAAAACTTATGGTTTATCCGTTAGGATACTGAACTATTCCAAATTTTAACTTGTTAAACTTGAATATATTGTAAAATGCTAAAAAAATAGCAATAAAAAATTTAATTAAGG
>JBLHPD010000290.1:0-5109 GCA_047624165.1 Clostridium sp.
TACCTATTTTTAGACCGGGGGTCTACGACCATAGTTTTATATTATCACAGGTATTCCATATAGGGAATGCCTGAGTAGTAACGATAATCTTATTAATACCTCAAGTAATACACAATAATTTTTTCAAAAATACTTCTCTTATTATTTAATATAAATGCCCCTTATGCTTCAAATAAATTGAACCACTAAAAATGGACATTGCAAAAATACCTCTAATCGTAGGATAATTGAAACTATGATTAGGGGTATTCAAAATTATTATTAAGAGGTATTCAAACAGTATTATTAAATTCTACTAAGATAATATTGTTATTCACACTACAGTATTATTTTATCTAGATCTTCAAAAAACTCTATTAATTCATTCTCATTATTTATACAATCATATTTTTTATAATTATTACCATCCAACTTAGAATCACTCATTTTTGCCTGGGCTAATATGTTAAAATATTTGAGCATATTATTAGAATTTATAAATTGAATTCTAAATTCCACGGGAACGCTAAAAACTATATTTTTAACCTGTATGCATGCATCAACATAACAACTTATAGCTTTCACATAATCATCTTCTTTAAAATAGCATTCTCCTAAACTGTTACATATCTTTAGCTGTAGTTTGCTGTTTTGCTTTTCTGCTGCTAATTCTAATGTACTATTTAGCATTTGCTCTTTTTCTTCATTATTACATCTTAAAGCTTCTATGTATTTATGCTTTAAACTTATATATCCATTTTCTATGGCCATCTCTTCATACTCATCTACTAATTTAAAAGCTAATTCTCTCTGTTCTAACTCCACTAGTTCTAAAGCAACCTCATACACTATATCCGAGATAACCTTAGGACTTTTATATTTTGATAGTATATATGTGATTCCTTCTATAGCTCCTAATATGTCCGTTTTATTCTTAGCTTCTTTAAGTTTCATAAATTCATAGACAATTCCTGTATTCCATTTAATTATTGTCTCTTCCTCACCTAACATATTTAAACCTTGTTTAATATTATATCTAGCTTTGTTAGTTTCACCGAATTCTAAATATAAACTTGCAGCTGATTTATAGTACCAAGGCAATCTGACTCCTTGGTCAGGAAAAGTTGTAAGCTCTTCACTAGCTAAATTAAAATATTCATAAGCTTCTTTATAATTATTTATACTTAGATTTATACTGGTCAAGATTACATATGAATAAAAAACCATAGGCTCCATATGTGCTCCCACTGCTTTTTCTAAACCCAGTTTACACCAATATATTGCTTCATCAAATCTTAAACATTTATAATATGCTTCTCCAATATTAAAATATGCATACACATTAAATTCTGAATAGTTACTATCTTCACTTTGCTCTTTTAATTTAAAGAAATATTCAAGTGCTTTTTCATTATCTTGTAATTTATCTGAATATGATGCGCCAATGTTATTTAAAACCCCTAAAATTCCTCTTAAACAATTTTCTTTTTCAAAGCACGCCAATGACTGTTTAAGTAAATCTAACTGTTCATCTACACTAGCTATTTCACGATATACCATTGCTAACCCATTTAGAATTCTTCCCTTATAAATAATATGTTCCTCTGTACAAAGCTTTAAAGCTTCATTTCCTATTTCTCGGGCTTTATAATTTTCATTTCTTACATCATATAATTTAAGCAAATATAGGCTAATATCTAGTTTCCCCTTAACATAATCTAAATCCCGAAGAAGTTCTTCAACTACTCCTGCATACTTTATGCTAATTTCTATTTTACCCATTTGGAAATAGCTTTCTGTTATTCTTATTAATGCATCCACTTGATATTTTTTATCTTCTAAAAGCACAGCGATATCATAGGCGCTTTTAAAGTATTTAAGGCTCTCATCTATATCCCCATTTTTCACCTGTAGATCTCCAAGCTCTATTTTTAATTCAAATTTACTTTTCATTTATTCACGCCCTTAGCACATTATTATAAAAGCTTCTTCTGTTATCGTAGAAACATCTTTTACTTTATGTAGAAGATCCTGCAGTTTGTGAAATATTCTACTAAATATCTGAGAATTCAACTTTTATCCTTTCTAGCCTACTATCCTCATGTTGTGAATAGAGTTTAGTCTGCGCTTCTTCATTTATTGTTACCACCGGCAATTCAACAATAAATTCAGAACCCATGCCATATTCACTCTTCACAGTTATAGTACCGTCCTGCATTTCTACAAGCGCTTTTACTAGTGACAGTCCTATGCCACTTCCCTCTCTATTTCTAGTAAAAGATTTATCTACCTGCCTAAACCTTTGAAAAATAAGTTCTAGCTTATCTTCCTGTATAACAAAAGAAGTTATTAATAAATCAAAGCATCATAAAAACCTCGACTAATTGATTAATCGAGGCTTCACAATAATAGAACATTCCCTAATATTTTTTCAATCTCCAAACATAACTTGTGAAATCGCCCTTAAGTTTTGGTACAACCATCCCAGCATACATTAGCTCATCTCCACCATATATATAATCTGTACCAATTACTCTATAATTCATTTCTGGCTCTAAACCTTTAAGCTTTAATATTTTTAATTTCACATTACATTCCGCTAATTTTTTAAAGTAACTTACAACCACGTCTTCTTTATTTTCGGAAATAAACATCCAAGCAGCGTCATTATTTTCAAAAGGACTTATCAACCTATAAAAATCTCCAAATTGAACTGTATGCCTAATTTCTTTATATTCTTCAATTTGCCTTTTTACAGTTTCTTTTTCTTCATCTGCCATCTTAATAACATCTAATTCATATCCAAAATTTCCACCCATTGCAACATTTCCTCTTGTTGTTAGCGGCGTAATCCTATGCACTTGATGATTAGGTACAGCCGAGACATGAGCACCCATGGTTATGCTTGGATAAACCAAACTAGTGCCGTATTGAATTTCCAATCGTTCTATTGCATCACTATCATCACTTGTCCAAGCTTGTGGCATATAATAAAGCATTCCTGGGTCAAATCTTCCACCTCCACTAGCACAGCTCTCAAATAGAACCTCTGGAAATTTTGTTGTTAATTCCTCCATTACCCTATATAGTCCTAGCATATATCTATGTGCGGTTTCTCTTTGTCTACCAGCCTCCAACGTAGCCGATCCAACTTCTGACATAAATCTATTCATATCCCATTTCACATATGAAATATTATTAGAATAAAGATTGTCTGATAACATTTCAACTATAGCATCACATACTTCTGTTCTAGAAAAATCTAAAACCATTTGATTTCTTCCAATTGATCGCTCTCTTCCTTTAACATGTATGCACCAATCTGGATGAGCTCTAAATAGATTACTATCCTCTGAAATCATTTCTGGTTCAAACCATAATCCAAACTTAAGTCCAATGTCATTTATATCCTCCGAAAGCTTTGTAAGTCCGTTTGGTAGCTTTTCTTTATTTGCATACCAATCCCCAAGTGAGGTAGTATCATCATTCCTATTTCCAAACCAACCATCATCTAGTACAAATAACTCTACCCCCAGTTTCTTCGCTTCTCTAGCAATGTTCTTTATAATATCTTCATTAAAATCGAAATAAGTTGCTTCCCAATTATTTATAAGAATTGGTCTTTCTTTATCTCTATGACTTCCTCTGCAAAGGCGTTTTCTATATAAACTGTGGAAAGTCCGTGACATTTTGGAAAGCCCACTATCTGAATATACCATAACCACCTCAGGGGTTTGAAAATTTTCACCTGGTTTTAAAAGCCAAGTAAAATCAAAGGGATTAATTCCAATCTGGACCCTAGCAGTGTTATACTGACATACCTCTACATTAGCTAGAAAATTACCACTATACACTAAATTAATTCCGTAAACTTCTCCGTTATCTTCATCTACATTTTTTCTCATTAAAGCTATAAATGGGTTTTGCTGTGGACTGCTTGCGCTTCTTCTGCTTTCAATAGATTGATTTCCACTAACTAAAGCTCTTTTAATAATACTTCTTTCTCTTGACCAAGCACCTGATAATTGTAATAAGTCAAAATCGTCATCACTAAAATCTACACTAGCACTTAATGCCCTTAATACTTTCAAATCTTTTGAACCTGAATTAATCAAATTTGAAGATCTTGTAATCACATCATAATCTTTATATGCTGTATAGCTGAGCATTACTAATAAACCACTTAATTCATCCTTTAAAGTTATTTCTAAGGTCTCTGCTTCTTCAGTTATCTCTACATATGTACTTGGTAAACCTTCTAATTTTTTCTTTCCAGGCAAAATCTTATGACTTAAGTATTTCAAATCTGAAACTGTAGAACCATCTTCTAGTTGAATTTGGTATGCTGGTGAACGCAAATCCGTGTTCCCGAATGATGGATATTCCTGTGGTAAAATATCTAAAGAAAAACCTTCTACTCTATCCTTTGCAAACATAAATCCGTTAAATTGATCACCTTTAAAGGGTTTCAAATAATCTAATTTAAAATCTCTTATTTTTTTACCCCAGTATATATGTTGTAAATATTTTGATTCAATTATCTGTATTATATAACTTGTATCTTTAGCTTTAAGGTGAAAAATTTTACTTTCTTCATAATAAGATATCGGCATTTTGTCTTCCTCCTATTAGTTTCAATCTACAAATTTATTATTGTTAACTCTTTGATCCAGTGCTATCAATACCTTTTATAAATTGTTTTCGGAATATACTAAATGTTATTTTAAGCATAATTAATCCTCGCTATTTTTTAAAAATAAATAATAACTATTTATTCTTAAAATGTTATTTTCAAGCGATTTAATCATCTGAAAACCTCTATTTACCTATGGTAGCTTTTGTTAATATTTATTGTACTTTACCCTATTATGAACTGTAAATATTTATAAGTAAATGATTACATGTCTACAAAATATGTTATAATGTCCACATGAATTAAAAGGATGTGATGAAGTGGAACTATGGTGTGTTGAAGATAATAATTTTACTAATACAGATTTGAATTTTTATGATTGTGGTGAAGAAATATGTGTACCAGAGTATTCTTTTGGACCTGTAGCTAGAGATCATTTTATTATACATTTTATACTCAGCGGAAAAGGTACTTTTAAATCTGGTATAAAGCTATAT
>JBLHPD010000291.1:0-5102 GCA_047624165.1 Clostridium sp.
TTATTACAGCAACGCCAAATAATAGTAAAGTGAATATACCTTACTTAAATGGGTTGTACATGGTATTTGATGCAGAAAACGGAATGCCATTAATTAATATGGATGCCAAATTAATAACCAATATGCGTACGGCGGCAACTTCAGTTTTAGCAGCAACATTTTTAGCAAAAAAAGATGCTTCTTCAGTTTTAATTATAGGAAACGGAAGTTTATCTCCTTTTTATATAGAAGCATATGCTTCATTAGCAAAAATAGATACCGTGTATTTATGGGGGCGGAATTTTGAAAAATCGAAACAAGTAGTATCCTCTTTAAATTTAGACGATACTATAAAAGTGCAGGCAGTTAATGATTTTTCAACGCTTGTAAATGATGTAGATATAGTTAGTTGTATTACGTCTTCTTATGAACCAATAATTCGTAAAGAACATTTATCAAATGGACAGCACTTTGATTTAGCAGGTTCATATACTGAAGAAATGCAAGAGGTGAGTACAGAAGTAGTTGTAGATTGTTCTGTTTATACTGATAATTTAAATATTACTTTAGAACACGCAGGCGAATTGGTAAAGGCAATAAAAGAAAACAAAATTCATGTAACTGATATCAAAGGTGATTTACACTTTTTGTGTAAAGATGATACATTGAAAAGAAAATCAATTGATGAAAACACGTTGTTTAAATGTACAGGAATGGCAATAGAAGATTTAGTGATTGCTCAATTAATTTATGATAAACATGAACAAACAAGAAAGTAGAATAGGCATAGATATAGGGGGAACATTTACAGACCTTATATTTCAAGATGAATTAGGGAACACCAAAGCAGTAAAAGTACCTACCACTCCATCTAACCCAGATCAAGGATGTATTAACGCAATAAATGATGCGCAAATAGAAGATATAAGTAAAGTATCTTATTTTTTGCATGCTACTACAGTAGGTCTTAATGCATTATTAGAAAGAAGAGGTGCAACAGTAGGTATTTTAACTACAGAAGGATTTAGAGATACACTGGAAATTGGTAGAGGAGATAGAGCCGAAATGTATAATATTAAATGGAACCCACCAAAATCATTGGTACCAAGAAAACTTCGTATTGGTATTAGAGAGCGCCTATTATATGATGGCACTGTTAAAACAACGTTGCATAGAAAGGATATTGTAAATGCATTAAAAAAATTTAAAGAGAATAATGTTGACGCTATTGCTGTAGTTTATTTACATGCTTATGCGAATCCAAAACATGAAATAGAAACTTTAAAAATCCTTAGAGAAGAGGGTTTTAAAGGAGAAGTATCGTTATCACATCAGGTAACGGGAGAATATAGAGAATATGAGCGTACAACAACTACAGTAATAGATGCTTTTGTAAGTGGTAGAATGGGTAGTTATTTAACTAAAATTGAAAATAAACTACGTACTATTGGTTTTAAAGGCTTGCCATTAATTACTAAATCTGGTGGTGGAGCAATGACTTTTAGAGATGCCAATGGTAGTTTATCTCAAACCATTATGTCTGGCCCTGTTGCAGGTGCCGAAGGTGCTGCAGAATTGACTAGAGCCTTAAAATTAGGAAACCTTATTACAGCCGATGTTGGTGGAACAAGTTTTGATACTTGTATTGTAGTTAATGGTCGCCCAAAATTAATGTATCAGGGAGAAATTATTGGTATGCCTGTGCAAATGCCTTGGGTAGATGTTCGGTCTATAGGCGCTGGTGGTGGTTCTATTGCTTATGTTGACGATGGAGGTCTTTTAAAAGTGGGTCCAGAAAGTGCTGGCGCTACTCCAGGACCAGCTTGTTATAATAGAGGAGGTATATTACCTACTATTACTGATGCTGCATTTATTTTAGGAATGCTCGGAAATGGAGAACTTGCTTCAGGTTTACTGCTTAATAAAGAAAAATCTATAAACGCCATACAACCTTTAGCAGAAAAACTAAATATTGCTGTTGAAAAAGTAGCTCAGGGAATTTTACGAATTGCTACTTCCAGTATGTCGAATACTATTAGAGAAATTACCATAGAAAATGGAATCGATCCAAGAGAAATGAAGCTGATTGCCTATGGTGGTGCGGGACCTTTATTTGCCGACCTTATTATTGAAGAATTGCAAATGACAGATATTGTTTTACCTCCATTTGCTGGTAATTTCTCAGCTTGGGGATTGCTTGGTACTGATATTTTATATGCAAAATCGTTAACCAAAAAGTTTGAACTGAATCAGGAATATGTTACACTTTTAAACCCTCTTTTAAATGACATGTTCAAGGAACTTAGATCGAGATTAGATGGTGATATAGAAGTGGAACATGAAGTAGCACTAGATGTTCGGTATAAAGGTCAAGAACATTCACTTACACTTACGTTAGATAATAATAAAGGAGTTTTAAATCTTCCATCTAAAAAAATAAGAGACCAATTTGAAAAAGAATATTTCGAAATTTATGGTACGAATTTAGAAGTATTATTAGAGGTTGTAACCGTTCGAGTTGCTTTGCGAAAATCTTTATCAAAACGAGTGTTGCAATCTAATCATAAACAAGAAGAGCGAAAAGATAAAAGCATAGAAGCATATTCATTTATTAAAGAAAAATTTGTCCCATTTAAGATTGTTGAAAGAAGTCAACTTGAAATGGGAAAAATAATTGAAGGCCCCGCAATATTAACAGAAAGTACCACAACTACTTATATAGATGTGAATGCTTCGTTTGTGCTGGATAGATCAGGCTGTGTATTTATAACTAAAAAAAGGGATAACAATGACTGATACTAAGCATACATATACCGCAGTTGCGAAGAAAATAAACTTAAACCTTGACGGAATTGATCCTGTAAAAACAGAGATTATTAGAAATGCGTTAAATTCTGCTGCAAATCAAATGAAACAAGCGCTATGTAGAACAGCATTTTCTCCCATTATTTATGAAGTACTAGATTTTGCATCGGCAATTTATGATAAAGATATTCGTCTCTTATCACAAGCTCCTAGTTTGCCATTGTTTATGGGAACATTAAATTTTTGTATTGAAGAGGCAATTAAAGGAATTGGTGGTGTAGATAATTTATTTGAAGGTGATGTTATTATTTATAATAATCCCTATGGTACTGGAGCCCATCAACCAGATGTAGCATTAGTAATGCCTGTGTTTTATAAAACAACTCTTATTGGTTATACAGCAATAAAAGCACATTGGCTAGATATTGGGGCTAAAGACCCTTACTGTTCAGATACGATTGATTATTTTCAAGAAGGTATTATTTTTCCTGGAGTAAAATTATTTGAAAAGGGAAAAATAGTAGATAGTATTCATAGAATGATACTTGCAAATTCAAGATTACCAGTAGCAATAGACGGCGATATGCGTGCGCAATGTGTAGGCTTAAATGCTGGATCTAAAGCTTTTGCTGCTATAGTAGAAAAATATGGAGAGGAAGATTTTTTTAATTGTGTTGAAGTTATATTTAATCATGGAGAAGCAGTTGTTAAAAATTATTTTAAAAAGATTCCTAACGGAAAGTACACAGCTCAAGGAATGATGGATAATAACGGGATTACAGATGATAGCATCCCTTTTAATATCTCAATAGAGATTAAAGGAGAAGAGGTTATTATTGATTATTCTGATGTTGCTCCAGAACAAGAAGGGCCTGTAAACTGCCCATTACCATCAACCGTTTCAGCGGCTAGAATAGCTATTAGTATGTTAGCAGGAGGTGGAGAATCTCCAACCGAAGGTCATTTTAGACCCATAAAGGTAATTACAAAAAAAGGAACTATGTTTCATCCTAACCCACCAGCTCCCTGCTTTTTATATGGTTGGCCTGCAATGCAGTCAATTGAAGTAATTTATAGAGCTATTGGAAATACATTTCCTAAATTAGTACCTGCTGATTCTTCTGGAGATATTTCTTCAATCGTATTTTGGGGGACAAATTCAAAAACAAATGAAGTTTGGGCAGATGGCGCACCATATCCTTCTGGTCAAGGAGCTTCAAATATAGGAGATGGTTCTAGTGTGTTGCATATTGCTGAGTCGGCGACGAGGTTTTCGTCAACAGAAGTTAGGGAATCTATGTTCCCTTATATTCTGAATAAAGTAGAGTTTGCACAAGATTCTTGTGGTGCAGGAGAGCAAAAAGGAGGAATGGGAATTGATTTTTATTTTGAATTTTTAGATGATATCTACTTAACGGCAACATTAGAAAAGACTAAAACTAAACCTCAAGGTTTATTAGAGGGTAAAGAAGGTATAGCTAATAACTGTATTGCAATTTTCCCAAATGGCGAAGAAGAAAAGATTGGTAAAATCACACGTCATTTTTTACCAAAAGGCACCAAGCTGCATTTAAAAACTGGCGGTGGTGGTGGCTATGATATGCCAAGTAAAAGAAGTACAGATAAAATAACTGAAGACATAGAGAATGAACTGATATCTACAAAATATGTGAAAACTTATTTTCCGCAATATAAAGTATAAGTCATATGAAAAATGATAGCCCACGCATAATTATAAAAAACCCAACCATTATTGATGGTAATGGCAAGCAACCGTATAAGGCAAATGTATTAGTAAGTAATGGAAGAATTGAATTAATTACTGAAAAGGATATTAATAAAATAACAAATGATATTGTTATAGATGCAAAAGGTTTATACCTCTTACCTGGTATGATTGATTGCCATGTTCATGTGATGATTAATAGATATAATCTACTATCTCATTTAAATACTCCTTTTTCTTTAAATTTTTACAATGCCATTGATAATATGAAGGCATTATTAAATGCTGGTATTACTTCAGCTAGAGATGCTGGTGGTGCTGACTTAGGCGTAAAAAAAGCACTAGAAAATGGCGTTGTAGATGGCCCTCGCCTAAAAATAAGCATATCGCCTTTAAGTATTACTGGAGGACATTTAGATGCATGGATGCCCTCTGGAATGCAATTATTCCTTTTAAACCCTCCTTACCCTGGCAACCCATCTGGTATTTGTGATGGTATAGATGAGGTTAGAAAACGGGTGAGAGAAATACTTCGTAGCGGTGCTGATTTTATTAAAACCTGTAGTACAGGAGGTGTGATGAGCCCCACGGA
>JBLHPD010000292.1:0-5076 GCA_047624165.1 Clostridium sp.
AGAATGAAAAATTATAATGTGATTTTTCATTCTTAATTTATCTTTTAGCAATCAGTGAAAACGATATATTTAGTTTGGTCGCCTACTGAAGTAGTCGAATTCACTAAATTATAATGTTTTCTTTATTTAATGAGGAGGTTTATCATGATTAGAATATTAGTTACTGATGGTATGGAAAAAAATGCTGTTAAAGAGTTAAAAGCTAAAGGTTTTGAAGTTGTTGAAGAATTTTATGAGCCTGAAGTTTTAGGTGAAAAATTAAAAGAGTTTGATGTGATAGTGGTTAGATCTGCAACAAAGGTTAGACAGCCAATAATTGACAAAGCAGCGGAAGCAGGAAGACTAAAGCTTATAATCCGTGGTGGAGTTGGAGTTGACAATATAGACGTAGCGTATGCTTTGGAAAAAGGTATAAAAGTTAATAACACTCCAAATGCAAGTAGTGCATCTGTAGCTGAGCTTGCGATTGCGCATATGTTTGCGATATCAAGATTTATTAATATTTCTAATGTATCTATGAGACAAGGCAAATGGGATAAGAAAAAATATGTAGGTGTAGAAATTGGCGGTAAAACTTTGGGGTTAGTTGGATTTGGTAGAATATCAAGAGAACTAGCTAAAAAAGCATCCGCACTTGGCATGACAGTTATATATACAGATATAATAGGAAAAGCTAAGGACTGTGATGAATATGAATTCTGTGAATTGAATGATTTGTTAAAAAGAGCAGATTATGTATCATTACACATACCGTTCTTTAAAGAGCAAGGGGCTACTATAGGAAAAGATCAATTAGCTATGATGAAGGATGGATCATTCTTAATCAACTGTGCTAGGGGTGGAGTAGTTGATGAGGCTGCTTTAGTAGAAGCTTTGGATAATGGAAAATTGGCAGGAGCTGGAGTAGATGTTTTTGTTGAGGAACCAACTAAAAATGAAGCTTTAGTTAACCATCCAAAGGTTTCTGTAACTCCACATATTGGTGCGGCTACTGGAGAGGCTCAAACAAGAATAGGCAGTGAGATAATAAGTATTATTTTAGATTTTTTTAAATAAATTAATTAACTGAAGGAGGAATAATTATGTCAATAGTAAGACCTTTCAAAGCATATAGACCACAATTAGATTTAGTAGAGAAAGTAGCGGCTCTTCCTTATGATGTTATGAACAGTGAAGAAGCTAGGGAAATGGTAAAAGGGAAGCCTTATTCATTTCTACATGTTGATAAGCCGGAAGTAGATCTAGAACCAGGTATAGACGTTCATAGTGAGAAAGTTTATCTTAAGGCTAGAGAGAATCTTCAAAAAATGATTAGTGATAAAGTATATATGCAAGATGAAAAGCCTTGTATGTATATTTATAGACAAATAATGGACGGAAGACCTCAAACAGGTATAGTTGCTTGTGCTTCAATTGATGATTATATAAATAATACAATTAAAAAACATGAGCTAACAAGAGCAGATAAAGAGCTTGATAGATTTAACCATGTTGATTATACAAATTGTAATACTGGACCAATATTTTTAACATATAGACATAAAGATGAAATAGACAGTATAGTAAAAAATTGGACAGAAACAAAAACACCAGTATACGATTATAAATCAGAAGATGGTGTATCTCAAATCATTTGGGTTATAGATGAAGAAGAAATTATAAGTAAACTTTCAGCTATATTTGCTGAAACAGACTATTTATATATAGCTGATGGACATCATAGATCAGCTTCAGCTGTTAAAGTAGGACTAAAGAGAAGACAAGATAACCCATCATACACTGGTGATGAGGAATTCAATTTCTTCTTATCAGTTATATTCCCAGATAACGATTTATATGTAATGGATTATAATAGAGTTGTTGCAGATTTATTCGGAAACTCTCCAGAAGAATTTATGAATAAAGTTGCTGAAAAATTTGATATCACTCCATATAAAGGAGAAGGTCAATTTAAGCCAGAAGAACAAAGAACGTATGGAATGTTCTTTGATGCAAAATGGTATAAATTATCTGCTAAAGAAGGAACTTTCAATATGAAAGATCCAGTAGATAGATTAGATGTGTCAATACTTCAAAAGAATTTACTTGAACCAATTTTAGGAATTGATGATCCAAGAACAAACTCAAGGATTGATTTCGTAGGTGGAATAAGAGGACTTGGAGAACTTGAAAGAAGAGTTAATGAAGGTATGAAAGTTGCTTTTTCTATGTGTGCTACAACCATGGACGATTTAATGGATATTGCGAACGCAGGCAAAACAATGCCTCCTAAATCGACTTGGTTTGAACCAAAATTACAAAGTGGAATATTTGTTCACGAACTATAATTTAATGTCATGGTAAAAATGGAACTGTATATATTTAAAAAGGCCACGCATATGCGTGGCCTTTTTAAATATATAGGGTATAATATAAACTGTATTCACAATAAGATATATTTCAAAGGAGAGAGAAGAATATGCCGCAGCATTCATTGTCAAGAACAGAGTTACTTATAGGTATGGATAGTTTAAATAAATTATCAGAAAGTAAAGTAGTAGTTTTCGGAGTAGGTGGAGTTGGTAGTTATACTAGTGAAGCACTAGTAAGAGCAGGTGTTGGAAAATTGGTATTAATAGATGACGATACAATATGCTTAACAAATTTAAATAGGCAGATACATGCTACAGTTAATACTATAGGCAAAAGTAAGGTTTTAGTAATGAAGGATAGAATACTCGAAATAAATCCTAAATGTGAAGTTATCACTCATGAAGTATTTGTAACTGCAGAGAATATGGGAGATATAATTACTGAGGACACAGATTATGTAGTGGATGCGATTGATACAGTAACTTCAAAAATAGCATTAGCTCTTTACTGTAGAGAGCATAAAATTGATATTATATGTTGTTTGGGTACGGGGAATAAATTAGATCCAACACTATTTAAAGTTGCGGATATTTATGATACGAAAGTATGCCCACTTGCAAAGGTTATGAGACATGAACTACGAAAGAGAGATATTGACAGTTTGAAAGTGGTTTATTCAGAGGAAATTCCTATTAAGCCAAAGGTGGATGAAGTTATAACATGCAAAGAAGGGTGTGTATGTACAGGAGGTTCAAAAAAATGTGCTATGAAGAGACAGATTCCAGGTAGCATATCTTTTGTTCCTCCAGTAGCAGGAATGATAATTGGGGGAGAAGTGATTAAGGATTTGATTAAGAAGAATATTTAAAGATACAGGTATAAGGGACATTCAAATTTAAATAAGAGAAGGGTGCAAATTAATACACTCTTCTCTTATTTAAATTATCAGTAGAATGTAGAACGAAATGGATACATTGGTTATATATAGTATATTTAACTATAAATATTTATGCTATAATATATGTGATTGTGGAAGAAAAAAATCATCTATTTGAGACTTATAATAATATCTATTTCAGGTTTCTTCTTCGCTGTAACTTTTCCAACCATTGTGCTAACCATAAGCAAGGTATTTAAGCAAAATACTTCTTATATAACAGGAGTAATAATTACATTAACTTCTTCAGTTAATATGCTACTTAATTTGGGACTAGGTAAACTAAATGATAAAATTGGAACTTATTTTGCTTTTTATATGATACTGATGAGTAAAATAATATCAATTATTTTTATATATCTTATTTATATAAACACAAAAAATGATTTTAATATAGATAGTGGGGTTAAAAATGAACAAGGGCAAATATGTAAGTTTAGAAGCTTTAAAGGGCAATGAGAGAGAGTATGTAATAAAGGATAATGCTTATATAATACTAGGAAGAATATTTATAGTGGAATTGGATAAACAAAACAAGTTTTGTCAGTTTAGATTAAAATTTCATAAACATTCTAACGGAAGTTATGAATATTTAAAAGACACATTAAATGTAATACTGAATATTTTGATTAAAAATATGGGAATAAACAAAGTAAATGTTATAGCTCATGAAACCATAAACATAAATGCTTTTACTGATTTAGGGTTTGAGTTAGAAGGTATTATCACAGATAGTGTAATAAATAAATCGGAATACCAATCAGAATTTATGTTTGGTATCAGTGCTTTTGTTTTTAATGGTAATTTTATAAAAAGAGAACTAACTATTAAAGATAGAAATATTAAAATTAAGGTATTAACTCCTGGAGATGCAAAAGAAGTGTTAGATTTCCACCTAAGAAACCGAGAATTTTTAAGGCGTTTTGAGCCTTCTAGAGATGTGTGTTTTTATACTCTGGATAGCCAAAAACGTATTTTAACAGAGAGTTACAAACAATTTTTAAATGGTAGTGGGATTAATTTCGGGATATATAATAACAATAAACTCATTGGGAAAATAAAAATATCAAATATAGTCATGGGTGTTTTTAAAAATGCGTTTATAGGTTATTCATTGGATGAAAAGGAGCAAAGTAAAGGATATATGAAAGAAGCAGTTAAACTTGTAGTAGAATATGCTTTCGAGGAACTAGACTTACATAGAATAGAGGCGACTACTTTAATAGATAATGAAAAATCACAAAGAGTATTAAGAAACTGTGGGTTTAAAGAGCTTGGTATAAGTGAAAAATACTTATATATAAATAGCGAATGGAGAGATCATATGGTTTTTTATAAGGTTAAAAATAGTTAATTGATTTATAAACTAATTTTTATTTAGAACTAGAATGATAATTAGAGCAGATATTTTTTATAAACTGGTGTGATTAGTCTGTGGATATAAGAATATCTGTGTATACTAATCCTAGTGTATCAATATGAGAAAAGTGGAGAATAAGTAAGAAAATAAGATTATTGGGCGCTTATATTGATATAAATAATATAAATCATAAAACAGATATAGATTATTATGATAAAATATTATATGTTGCTGCAGTTTAGCAGTGAAAAAATAATCATCACAGCAAAGAATTTAATTTAAAAGATTAAAAAACTGTTGACAGATGGTTAAATACCTAGTAGAATAGTAGAAGTCGTCACATGATGACTTAGCGAATTGGTCTTTGAAAATTAAACAGAGAAATAGGTAAAGAAATGAAATAATATTTTATTTTAACCAGTTAATT
>JBLHPD010000293.1:0-5047 GCA_047624165.1 Clostridium sp.
AATTTTTTTAGGAAAAACTTTGTAGAAACATGAGAGAGTTGAAATAATAAATTGTTGATAATCATCATGAGTGCCCCAATTTTTAAGCATAAAATAATCCTCCTTTTAAAACATGTCTTTAGGAGGATATTTTCAAAATTTTACAGACTTGTCAAGCGTTTTATGCAAAAAAAATGGGGGAATTAATAAAAATTAATGATATTAAAAATGAGTAATCACGGGCTCTAAAGAGTTTCCGTGAGAGCTCAAGTAATATGAGGGGGATAATTAATGAAAGTTTCAATGTCGAGTTTTTTAATAAGTCAGAAGCCTATTTTGAAAAAAATAGTAGGTATTCTTTCTGAAAACTATAAATATGTATCAATTTTAGGCACAGATACTAAAGGGAAAATATATAACGTACAAATAACCGGTATAGATTTAAGCGACTCACACTGGTGTGAACGTGGATTTGTTATAAGGGTTCATAACGGTGTAAATTATTCTGAATTTTCTTTTAATGAAATAAGTGAGAATAGTTTAAATACTATAGTAGATGAAATACAGTTAAAAATGGCCAAAACTCTTGAAAGTTTAAAAAATGCCTCAATAACTGTAAATCCTTATGATTTAATAGAGGAAACTTTAATAAGGGAGCAGTTTTTAGGTGAAGTCATAACTCTTCCATCTAATTTAACATCAAAAGAAAAAATAGAAAAAATGTGTTTTATTAAAGATTCTGCTTTAAGTTATTCTGATTTACTTGTAGATTTCAACGTAACCTATCATGAGGTTCACGTGTCAAAAATATTTATTTCTAATAATAAAGAACTAGAACAATCTTATATATGGAGTGAAGGGTATTTGTTAAGCATAGTCCGTAGAGATGATAATACTAAATACGCCCATGCATCTTTCTCTGGTTTAAAAGCAGTAGAATTACTCAATGAAATGAAAAATGATATAGAAAAAGTAGTGGATACTAGTATAAAGCTTTTAGATGCGAGGAGCGTAATACCGGGTGAATATGAAGTAATATGTTCTCCAGAGATTTCAGGGTTAATTGCTCATGAAGCCTTTGGCCATGGAGTAGAAATGGACATGTTTGTTAAGAAAAGAGCAAAAGCTTTGGAATATATAGGAAAGAGTGTGGCATCAGAATTAGTTACAATGCATGACGGTGCTGCAGCGGCTAATAATATGTCTTCTTATTTGTTTGATGATGAAGGGGTAATTGGAACAGATACTGTTGTTATAGAAAAAGGACAACTCAAAACAGGTATTTCTGATATATTATCGGCTCTTAAGCTGGGTACTAAACCTACTGGTAATGGTAAACGAGAATCTTTTGAAAGAAAAGCTTATGCAAGAATGACTAATACCTTCTTTACTGCCGGAAATGATACTTTAGAAGATATGATAGCTTCTATCAAATACGGTTACATTTTAGATGGTACCATGAGTGGAATGGAAGACCCTAAGAATTGGGGAATCCAATGTATGATACTTCAAGGTAAAGAGATTAAAGATGGAAAATTAACTGGTGAAATAGTCTCCCCTGTAATTATGACCGGATATGTGCCAGATGTTTTAAAATCCATATCTATGTTATCAGAAACCGTTGAGCTTTCCGGTTCTGGTGCGTGTGGCAAAGGTTATAAGGAATGGGTTAAGGTTTCGGATGGTGGCCCATATATTAAAGCAAAAGTGAGGTTAGGATAATGATAGAAAGAATAAAAAAATTGATTGCTGGATTTGTAAAATCAGATAGTTCAGAAATGGATGGTTTTAAACTAATAGAAAATAAAATAACTGCTAGTGAGCTTTTCTTCATAAAGAAAGACTTAGATATGTATAGAGCTAAAGATGTTCATAATTTTAATATAACTGTTTATAAAAACTTTGAGGAAGAACATGTAGCGTATACAGGTTCATCTTCCGCTATAATTCATCCTACTATGACTAATGAAGAAATACTCCAGGTTATTGAAGAAATTGCTTTCGCAGCAAGATTTTCAAAAAATAAATATTATCCTTTGGTAGAGCCCTCCCATAAAATTCAACGGTCAATAATAAGTAATTTTTCAGAGAAACCACTGAGCGATTGGCTTCCTACATTAACGCAAGCAATGTATAACTCAGATGTTTGCGATAAAGGAGGTATAAATTCTTCTGAAATCTTCCTTAATAAGGTTTATACACGTATTGTAAGTTCTACTGGAATAGATGTATCTTTCATATCGTATAAGGGAGAACTTGAGTTTATAACTAATTGGAAGGAAGATGCTGAAGAAATTGAACTGTATACACACATAGATTTTTCAGAGATGGATTATAATTTAATAGATGAAAAAGTAAAAGAGATGCTTATTGTTAGTAAAGAAAAGGCTATTGCAACCCCTACTCCGGCACTAGGTAAATATAACGTATTACTTAATGGAACGCCAGTAGTTGAACTATTAAATTATTATTTATCAAAAGCTTCCGCAAAAGCAGTGTACAATGGGATATCCACTGCAAAACTTGGTGAGAATATTCAAGGTGATGATGTACAGGGTGATTTGATAACCCTTACTTTAGACCCTTTTATGAAAAACTCAACAAAATCTTCTCCTTATGATTCTGATGGTTTTCCTGTGGATTCTGTTAAAATATTTAATAAAGGTGTTTTAAATATGTATCATGGGGACGTTCGCCATTGCCATTATTTAAATATAGAGCCTACAGGTAATATATCAAACTTTATTATTGACGGTGGAAGTTATTCAATAGCCGATTTTAAAGTGGATCCATACCTAGAAATTATAGCCTTTTCTGACTTCCAAATGGATACTTTAACAGGAGATTTTGCAGGAGAAATTAGACTAGGCTGGTTTTTTGATGGTACCAATTCCATTCCAGTTTCAGGAGGTTCTATATCAGGAAATATTAAAAATTTACAAAAGCAAATGTACTTATCAAAAGAGCTTCAAAAGGATAATAACTTTATAGGACCTAAAATTGTTAAATTATTAAATGTAAGTGTAGCTGGAATAGAATAAAATATCGTTTTTTATGAACATTTACAGTATCTCTATCATAGAATTTAGTAATAGTAATTTTTTAGAACGTAATATGGATTTTTTTAGAGAACATTTTCTAAAAATAAGTATATAAAGATCGTGACAACGTTACAAAATAAATATTGTAACGTTATTTTTATTTATTTAGAACGTTGTATTTAAACACATTATTACTTATAATAGTCTTAGAGTATAAATTTGGAGGTGAGTTATTTGAGTAATAAAATTACAATAGCGGGCATTGCCTCTGCATTAGATATCTCCGCTATATCTGTAAGCAGAGCACTATCGGGAAAAAATGGAGTTGGAGAAGAGCTAAAGGAAAAAATCTTACTTAAAGCAAACGAAATGGGATATATAAGGTCTACAAACAAGAATGCTAATAAAGTTTTGGTGCTACATCAAAGGCCTCTAACACAAGACAATAGCAATTTTGCTTATATGATACAGGGAATTGAACGCGCTCTTCAAAATATGGATATATCATATCATACAGAATTTGTTGATAAGACTAACCAGGACAAGATGCAACTTCCATTTAAATTATTAAAGGAGAAAAATTTTAATGGAATAATTTTTATTGGAAAATTCAATCTCAATTATATAGAGTTTCTGAATCATAAAATTAAAAATCATATTTTTTATACAGGATATTTTCCTTCCTGCGATGGGGACAGTGTTTGGTTTAATTTCAATAATGGTGGATATAAGCAATGTGAGTATTTAATTAAAAAAGGACATGTGGATATTGGTTTTTTAGGAAGGCGTAGTATTTTGTTTAGGAATAAAGAGAAGGTACTCGGAATAACGTCTGCTCTTGAAGACTATGAATTGCCTGTTAGGAAAGAATTTTTTACATATATTGAAGAAAATTCAGAAGAAAATTTTGAAACTTTAGTTATGAATTTACTGAGGGCAAAACACAAGCCTTCAGCAATAATATGTCAGGGGGACTTTATAGCAGTAAAATTAATTAATCTCCTTTATAAAAAGGGAATTAGAGTACCCGAAGATATATCTATAATTAGTAGTGGTAATACTGAAATGGCATCGCTAACACTACCGGCCCTTACAACTTTAGATTTAAACATTGAATATTCCTGTGAAATAGCAGTGGAGCTTCTTATAAAAAGAATTAATAACCCTGATAAACCTTGTGAAAGCATAACCATTAACAGTACTTTAATCTCACGAGAATCTGTTAAGAGCTTGATTAAATCAAATCTATAAAGGAGGAAATGAGTTGGGAAAGAGCATAATAGTAGAGTTTATTAAAAAACATAAAATATCATATATTATTGGAATTCTTTTTATGCTACTTACATCTTATATTCAATCGTTTTTCCCAAGAGTTCTAGGTGATACTATTGATATATTGAAAACAGCTAATTTTGATTTTGATCTTGTGAGAGCAAAAATAGTATACATACTTTTAATTGCACTAGGCACTTTTATATGTACCTATGCATGGAGAAACCTAATTATAGTAAATGGTAGAAATCTTGAGTGCTATCTTCGCGAAAGGTTGTATAATCACTTTCAAAAACTATCACCGGAATTTTATAACAAAAGGAAAACGGGAGATTTGATTGCTTATGCCATAAATGATGTTTCCGCTGTAAGAATGACTTTAGGGCCAGCAACAGCAATGATTATAAATCTTATTGTTATCTGTAGCATTTCTATATATTCAATGTCAAAGATCATAAATTTAAAAATTACTTTATTGATACTAGTTCCTATTCCCTTTATCATATTTTTCATGCTAAAAATAGGAAGGCTTGTTCAAAAGCGATTTAGAGTGGTTCAAGAGAATTTCTCCTCTATATCTGGCAGAGTTCAAGAAAATATATATGGAATTAGAGTAATAAAATCTTATGTCCAGGAAGAAGCAGAGGCCCAGAAGTTTGAAATATTAAATAATTCAATGATGGATTCTAACCTTGATATGGTAAAGGTATCTTCCGCTCTCTCCCCTATAATTCAAATTTCCTTTAGTATAAGCT
>JBLHPD010000294.1:0-4972 GCA_047624165.1 Clostridium sp.
TTTTATATTATGGGGATGCCTCTCGGCTCCCCTTAATTTATAATACCTATTTTTAGACCGGGGGTCTACGACCATAGTTTTATATTATCACAGGTATTCCATATAGGGAATGCCTGAGTAGTAACAACTTCAATTAAAACTTTAGAGTTTGTAACAAAAGATAGGATAATAATCCTATCGGATAAAATATTAAATAATACAGTCGGATGCAGTTTGAATGTAGAAAAAGGAAAGTATATATCTCTATTTCAGATAGATGAAAATGATGGCTATGCTCATAATGATTTTGAAATTAAAAATCATAAAATAAATAATATAAACTATTCTTCACAAGAAAAATTAGTTAAAATATTATTTAATAGTAGTCCTGTTATAAAAAATAACTACTATTTAATATTTAATAATGATGATTATATTAATATAAAATCAAAAGTAACTATTGATGATATAGGTATTATTAAGTTAATGAATTTTAATGATTGGACTAAAACAGGAAAAATAACAAGTGAATTAAATAATCAATTGGAAATGTATAATAATAAAAATACTAGAGAGTTTTTTGGTAAATCAGCAGATAAATATAACTTCAAATCAACATCAAAAATAGACGATTATATTTTAGCTAGTAGATCAGGGTCATTCCTATTGTTTTTATTTTGCTTTATATTTATTTTATTTTATATTGCATCAAATATAATGATACATTTTAAAATTTTAACTGAATTTGAAGGAGAAAAAAGAAAATATATAAAGCTAAACAAAATTGGAATTACAGAAAGAGAAATATCAAATACTATTTTAAAGGAATTAAGAATAATATTTATATTACCATGCGTTTTCGGAATTGCTATTGGAATGTATTGTGTATGCTTGAAATTCTTATCCGCAGGTATAGATAGTAAATATGGTGTAAAATATTCTATACTAGTAGGAATTATTTATATTATCTTAGAATTAATATATTATATTATTTATAGTAAACAATATATCAAAAAAATTTTAGAGTAAAAATTTAACATAAAAATGTTATCTTAAACTAAAAATAAATTATATTTTTAATGCTTAAGGAATGAGAACTAGCCCCAAAGTGAAAGTAACTCAATTGGTATTGTGTTACTTTCAGAATATCAATACGTGCTTAATAAAGTAAACCCAAATCTAATGATATGGGTTTACTTGTGTCGACATATATGAATATTTTGTATCAATTAAATATTTTTGTTGGAATTATTTTCTTTATTTTTTTGTGATTTATAGATTCCAATATTACTAAAAAAAACACAAATAACACAAAATAATATAATACCCTCAGTCCTACTTGGCATTCCTTTAATCTTTGCATGTACTAACGCTATTAAAGCAATAACAAGTGCAATCCCAGAAAGAATTACTCCTGCTTTTGCACTTTTCGTATTGTATTTCATATTAATCTCCCCCTCATTACACATTTGCTTAATTCTTCTATTTTTATCATATTCTATTAATAGATCTACAATCCTTTAAAAACATTATTTTAAAATAGTTAAACGTCGTGAAAATAGGCTTCTACGACATTTGTAGAAATAATTATTGTTGCTAGGACATACTTAATATACTAAACCCCACATCTAATGATATGGGGTTACTTGAGTTAATTTTTTAAAAATATCACTTTAACTTATCAATGTTTCCTGATTGAATATATTTAATATTTGCTTGAATTTTTTCATATGTCCAATTCCACCACTTAATTTTAAGTAATTTAGAAATTGTGTCATCATCATACCTTTTCTTTATAACTTTAGAGGGTACTCCTCCAACAATAGTATATGGCGGAACATCCTTGGTAACTACTGCTCTAGTTCCAATAATTGCACCATCACCGATTTTCACACCTGACATAATTATAGTGTCATAACCTATCCACACATCATTTCCAACTACAATATCCCCCTTATTATCCCAAGCATCTGTTATATGGCCTACGTCTAAGCTCCATTCCTCATAAAATATTGGGAATGTATAAGTAGATAGTGATTTCATTGTGTGATTTCCACTTGTCATGAGAAACTTCGCTTTACATGCAATTGAACAAAACTTCCCAATTATTAAATTATCATTATTTACAGGATACTGATATAATACATTATTTTTTTCAAAATCCCTTGGATCATTATAATAATCATTATATATTGTATAATCTCCAACTTTTATATTATCTCTTGTAATTACATTTTTAAGATATATTGTTTGATAATCGTTACTTCTTGGATATACTTTATTTGGGTTTGGAATAGTCATGTTTACCTCTCTCCTTTGTATTATGCTAATTTTTTGACTATCCCATTATTACAATGCATTTCTTCATAGAACCACTCCTAAAATAATCCTTATTTCTTTCGTTATTTTATATAATCGCGGATTAATTCACAAGTAAATACTACCATTATGTACGATATATTACTATTATTTAGCGGGAAGTTTACAAAGAGTTTTAACTATAATCCGATAAAAAAGTCTTAGACCATTACCACTTAAAGTGTAATTTTATCATTCAAGGAAAACATAATACCCATTGAGGCTATGTTTTTTTAAATAGTTTTTACATACGCTTAAAAGAATCATTATTATTTCGATATTATTTCTATACCTGATTCGGTTACAAGAATTGTATGTTCCCATTGTGCTGAAAGTGATCCATCAGCAGTAAATGCTGTCCATCCATTATCCTCATCTATAAATATTTCATGGCTTCCACCATTTATCATTGGTTCAATCGTAAATACCATTCCCGGTGCTAAAATCATATCTGTTCCTTTAGTTCCAAGATGAAAAACAAATGGATCCTCATGCATATCTAGTCCAACCCCATGTCCTCCAAAATCCCTAACTACCGAGTATCCGTTACTTTCTGCATATTCTTGTATAGCGGCGCCTATGTCACCTAAAAAGCTCCAAGGTTTCACCGCTTCTATTCCTTTGTTTAAACATTCCTTAGTTATTTCTACTATCTTTCTAGCTTCATCACTTACTTCTCCAATCATAAACATTCTTGACGCATCTGAATAATATCCATTAAGTATAGTAGTTGCATCAACATTTATAATATCACCATTTTTAAGTACTATATCCTCGCTTGGTATTCCATGACACACTTCATCATTAATTGATGTACAAATACTTTTGGGAAATCCATCATAATTAAGAGTAGCCGGAATTCCACCATGATATATTGTATATTCATGGGCTAGTTTATTAATTTCTTCTGTAGTCATTCCTTCTTTAATAGTCTCACTAATTAAATCTAAAAGGCCATTATTAACTTTTGCACTTTTTCTGATTCCTTCAATTTGATTTTTGTTTTTAATAAGATTTCTTGTTGGAACTATGAAGCCTTCATTCTTCAAGGTTTCTAACTTTTTATCAAAGTTCAAATGGCAATTTTTATATTTTATTCCACTTCCACACCAGCAGTTATCATTTCTACATAAACTCATTATACATTCTCCTATATTAAAATTAATTTAACTAAATATAACTAAAAATAACTAATATCTAATTAATCTATTATTTAATAATTCCACCATGAAAAAAGCACTCATACACCTTCGTATCATCAAAATAAATTTCCTCATATCCTTGAAACCACTTAAATTCTCCATTAACAATGCAATGATATTTATATTGTCCATCTTGGTATACCATAGGTCCACGATATGGATTTTCTTCTGGTACTAAACTTAATGCTTCTTTTAAAAATTTTACTGAAAAACCTTTCCCAATAATTCTGCCCGTATAATTCATTGACCAAAATGGAATGTCATCTTCCCATAAAGCTTCTTCTCCTCCAAATTGCTCTCTTCCTAAATAGGTATCAATATACTTTAGATTTCCTTCTGTATACTCTAAATCATGTGAATTAGGTCTTAAAGCTCCAATTTCAACACCCTCTCCTGTATATGTAGCTCTTTTGGCATTGCGTAAAAATTCTACTATTTTTTCATGTATAGAATCAACTTTTTTCTCTTCTATACATAAACGACAATTTTCTTCATAATCATTAACTAATTTATCAATACTTACTTTAAAGAAATCACTTAATGCAATTAGTCTTGCAATGTCAGGATATGAATGTCCAACTTCCCACTTTGCAACTGCCTGCCTTGATATACCAAGCATTTCAGCTAATTTCTCTTGCGATAATCCTTTTCCTTTTCTAAGAATCTGCAATTGTTCCGGAAAACTCATTTCTAATCACCCCTAAATAAGTTTACTAATAACACAATCATATTGCTACCAATTAAACATAACATTCTTGTCAACTATAAGTTGCATTTGAATTTTTGTTTAATCAAACTAACCTCAACAAATAATATGAATGGGAAAAGCATAACGTCGTGAAAAACTTAACTTCACGACATTTCTTATGTAGCTATAACTATCCTATACCCTCATTCATGTTCTTTCGATATGCAAGAAGGCTCTATTTTACTGCATAAAAGGTGTCTAATTGAGAATATACACTCCATTTATGCATGATTTCCACTTTTCACATTGAATGAAACATCCCAAGAATTTGAGAGTGATTGAAATTAGCAAGCTCAGGCAAGCCCTCACAAACACCCCAAGGGTGTTTATTTTTACATTGATGTAAAAATAAGCTACCAAAGCAGAGAAAAGCGTTGCTAAAGCTGTAGATAAACCTATAGATAAACAGATTGATAAACCTGTAGATAAACCTATTGTTGTAGCACCTGTAGAAAGTACTGAGGAGATATTAACTGCAAAAAATAATAAGGATCTCGCGAATCTTTTGGCACTTAAAAACGAAAATGATCCAAGCATTGGTGTGTTTGTGAAAAAGTATGTCGCTGATACTCCCACGCCTAAAGGCAAGGGGTTCTTAGATATATTAACTTCTCCTATACTCTCATTTATTTAAAAATCAAATAAATTACAACATATAAAAACTAATTAACTTCTCTAAAACTTT
>JBLHPD010000295.1:0-4958 GCA_047624165.1 Clostridium sp.
TCAAGTGAAAACTCGTTTTAGATTAACATATACACAAATCTCATTCTTTTCCACAAAAGTGGATTTATCGCAAGATTTAGATCGTAGGCTTGATTAAATATTGAATTAGTCTTTTTTCGTTAGTTGCTTACTGCTACTCCTATCAATAAGTAAGGTATAATCATGTGGAATTAGTCAATCTTGTATTACTGTTTTAATAAAGATTTAATATAATCGACATCTATATCGCATTCGTCAATAATATATTGTGGTATAATTTCGTATTCAACCGGATTAAGTTGGAATAAGTAATCATTTTCGATGTGAAATGTTTCGTTCACAAACTTTTTAATGACTTTGTTTTTGCTATTATCATTATTAATAACTCTATATATTTGTAGCTTTTCATAATTACTTCCTGAATTATTGTATATTTCTATCATCTTTTTTGTATCTATCATTTTATTAAATTCGGTCAAATAATCAAATGCAGGGATGTAGACTCTTATTTCTTCCGTCGTTACCGCAATTTCTTCTGCTGTCGTCTCGCGCATTGTTCCAGCTTCTTTCATTTCAGGCTTTTCCCTTTTATGAAATAAATTTGATAGCAATTGCCAAACATCACCTTTTTCATTTTGTATCTCAAACAACCTGCGTAAATACACAAGCTTATTCACATTTTCTTGTAGAGTTTCAATATTGGTTTTAGCGATTTCAAGAAATGTATTAATATTCTCCTTCCTAATATCTTTTTCACTTAATATTCCTTTTCTATTTTCTAAAAATGCTGCCTTAGGTACTGGATTAAAGTTGTATGGCATATTGTAAACACAATCAATTACGGGTCCAAAATCATGTGTAAGCATTAGTACCGTTCTACTTTTAAAACATGTTTGTCCCATAAACAACATATTAATGATAGCAAATTTCTTATTATTATCAAAAGATGAAATGGGGTCATCCAAAATAATTAAATCCGGATTATTTCTAAGCGCACTATACATAAATAATACTAAAGCAAATGCATTCTTTTCTCCAAAGCTTAGATGTGATTCCACTCCTTCTATTGTATTTCCAACGTCATTATGGTTTAACTTCATCTTATAAGTACCCTGTTCTCCTTGCTCAATTGATACATTATACTTATAGCCAGCATACTTTAAAAACGTATTAATTTCTGTATTATATTGTTCGATTGTTTTTTCAATTTCTATTTTTTCTTGATTTATCTCACCTTGCAATTTACCAACTTTAATTAATATTTCATCTAATGATTTATTGATTATCGCAACCTTAGCTTTTGTATAATCAGTATCTATATGTGTCAAAAATGAAACATCAATTTTGTATTCACTCAACACATCTACTACCTTATCTACATCTTTTAGAGAATTAAATCCAATGTATTTAATATTTTCAAGTTTTCCTCTTAATATGTCGATTTGTCCCTTAATTTCTTTGAGATAATTTATCTGCTCCTTAGTTATTCCAAAAATATTTTTAGTGATTACATTAATCTTTTCATTTGTATCCTCTGTAAAGTAGATACTTAAATTGTGAAATATCTCAATAATTTTATTAAATTGCTCTATGCTTTTCGCATCATATTCATTGCTAATCTGTAATATCTCTTCTTTTTTCTCAGTAATACTTGATGTGCAATAAGGACATTTATCGGCAATATTTAAATACGTATTCCCTGATATTTGCCATTTAAGCCATGGAACATTTAAATCATTTTGTAAATATTCTTTATACCCATCTAAACCTTCTGGAATATTATCTATTTTATTCCCTTTCCCTAATCCTTTACCAATGGTGCCAGTAGAAGAATATCCCGACTTCGCTTTGCCGAACCCTTCAACGAATGCATTTACATCCTTCAGCAATTCATTTAATTCCGGATTGCTTAGAAATGCTTCTTTTATTCCGTTAACTAGTATTTCTATTTCTTGCATATGTTTATCATAATCTTTCGTCTTTATAAAAATTTCAAAACTGTTTTTAACCAATTCATCTGGCAAATATATATATTGGTTTATATACTCCTCATTAAATATTTCAACACTTTTAATTGTATCTAATCCTAAAACTTTTGGAATAGTTTGTGGGTCAATAGAGTTTAAATGCTTAAATGGTTTTAATCTTAATAACTCTTTTTGAGGTTCTACTGATTTTAATGAATAATTTATGGCTTTGCAAATTGTTGATTTGCCTGTACCATTTATTGCATATTTAATATTTAGTCTTCCCTCTTCAATTATAATTTCTCCGGAATCAATATTATTACAATTAAATATTTGTATTTTCATATTTTTCTACCTCCATGTATATTTAATAGGTTCATTTGTACCCGAATTATGGCAATTATATTTTCCCCTTATAATACATCTAATGCTATATTTCTCAGTATACTACAAATTTTACTATTAAGTAATTATTTGGCCTAACATCATCTCTTTGTTTTATCAACGATTTAAACATAATCCCCTTTTTTCAATCACTACCTAAAAAAAATAGCAAAACCCTATTATAAAGTTTTTGCTGTTTTTTTCTTATTAAGTGAACAATCCTCCACAAGTGGATATTTAAAAATATAGTTCATAAATAGTACAGAAAATATTATAACTGTTCATACTTTTTAGCTAGTTTATAGAAAGTACTTTTTTTAAGATTTAATTTCTCTATAGCTTTTACCGCAGTTATATTATTGGACTTCCATTCTTTATGTACATTTTTCCATTGATCAGGAAATATAGCTTTGTACTACACTTTATGTTAAAATATAAGTGTAGACTTTTTTTGCTCAACTTCAGAATACGAGCCTATTCATAGTACGTCATAACAGCCACAAAATAGTAATACTATTTTTGATTTATATTTCATCAAAAATGGTAAATGCTGTCTTGTGGCTGTTTTTTACACGTTATCTATACTAACTCACATAGAAATGGCTAAGACAATTGATTTTAATGTTGTTTATATATAAACAATGTATGATTTTTATTTATGAAGAAATTATTGAAAAGTATGTTAAATAATGATAATATTTCATAGAGAGTTATGACGCAGTCGTATAGAAATACGAACTAAAGATTATTATATAATCTTTACGATAAATAGGAATTTATAGATATATGAAAGAGGTATGTTAGATGGATGATAAAGTAATGAGTAATTATGTAATAGACAATAAATTAGTGAACCTTATACCTGTCATTAATCCCAAATTAAAGGGTAAAAGTGGAATTGAAATTACCTTACTATATCGAATTTTACCATGTGTTGAGATAGATTCATCCAAAATAGTAAGGGAGGCATATCGATTATTTTATCAAGGTAATATTCCTGATTCATCAGATACAATATTCAATGCTTTAATACCACTAAAAGATTTTTGTGTTGATAAATTAATAATACTTGCAAAGAAAGATAGGCGTTATAACCCATTCAACAACAGGGGAACTTTAAGACAAGATTTGCATGGGCTGATTTATTTATATTTAGATGATATCTTTAATGGTAATGATAAGTTACGAATGCTATTTGAAGAATATTGTGAATTAATGTATTCTTTTTCAAATTTTATGCCAGTGCCTACATACTTTAATGGATCACAAGGGAAAGATGGAAAAGGGACATGGGCACTAAATAAAGATTATCCATATCTTTATTTACAAAATCTGAAGGAGGAAAATTCCTCAATTTTTAATCGTGAAGATAATTTGAAATGGTTAAATGATAATATGAAAAAATATCGGATTCAAAAAATATATAGTCTAAAGCTACCATATAATGTCCTGAAAGAATATTATGATGATGAAAAAAAAAAAGCATTAACTGATTTCATAATGAATGCCATCAAACTTATAAAAAATAGATTTGAAGATTAAATTTTAAATTACAGACAAAAAGATTATGAAAAATTGATTAAAGGAGATAAAGGTGACAATGAGCGAGATTGATTGTGTCTATTGTGGTAAAGTTATTACAAAAAGGAGCAAAGAACATATTGTGCAAAATGCTCTTGGAGGATTATATGAGTCCGATGAAATATGTTGTGAGAAGTGCAATAACTTTCTTAGTAAGAATGTTGATGCACCGTTTACAAAGATATTTAATCCAATAATAAGTCGTATTGATAATTTTACGAAAACCAATAACAAAAAGTCACATCCATCATGTAGTGGAAAAGCAATTTATGATAATAAGATTTATGATGTTGTGATAAAAGATGGAAAAGTAGTTAGCTGCACTGAGTTGAGTAGAAAATTAAAGTGTGATATCTCAAAATTGAAATTTGAAATTGTAGCATATGATTTCCAGATTGATAATAATTCATTTAAAAGTGGAATTGGTAAAATTGCTTTTAATTTTGCCATGGAAAAAGGGATAGACTATGAAATCTTAAGTAAAGGTATAAGTGTAAAAGAAAAAGATGGAGAAGTATACAGTATTTTATTCAAGTTCCCAATAATACCGTTTGTTGCGCTAAACCCCATGGATGATTACATAGAATTGAATACAAGTATGGAGTTGTATCATAACTTGATTTTATTTAGCCAAGATAGTAATCTTTGGTGCTATGTGGATTTGTTTAATACATTTCAATATTATGTGCTTTTATCTAATGAATGGGATGCAAAAGAACCTGTTCTTGAAACATATCTGCAACTTCTTCAACAAATCGATAGGACAAAGCCAGAAATGTATATAAGAAAACCGAAACATATTCTTACTTATGCAATGTTTTTTAATGTTGAGCCCTGTATGAATTTGGAAGAATTCAAAAAGCGTGTTGAAATAGCAATACAAAAGGAATCTTTGAAGAAGAATATGTCTGATGTCCTTTCAGTGTTAAACGTCAAATTATAACTAATTCAAACGTCATTTTATTTCTATTATTAGTAGCTGATTTACGTCAGATTATCCCTAAGAAATCACTTTATCAATAAGAAAAAATCATTTTATTAATATAA
>JBLHPD010000296.1:0-4928 GCA_047624165.1 Clostridium sp.
TAAGGAAGAGGATATAAATACTATGCACAGATACAGAGATGCCATAGTATATAAAAATAAGAAAACAGAATCCTATAATAATTGTATTTTTGGAGCATTTGTACTATTTCCATATAAAGATGAGAAGGAGTATAAAAAGCATGACTTTTACAAAAGTATAGAAGAAGTAAATATAGGGGGTATTCCATTTCTTCCATCAACTACCGGACTAATGCAAGAGTTTTTAGATAAGTTGATAAATGAATCATCCTACTCAACTTTTGAAAGATCACTTGATTCTCTTGGACGAGAGAATTACATAAAGGATGAATACTTTAAGGATAGAACAGTTCTTGTGGGATCTTTAAGAAATAAAGAACAGCTTGAAATAAATCTAAAAGGGAAATTTTATCATACTAAATGCAGCAACATAAATCTAGCAGAGCATAACATTAAATTTGTAGCCTTAGCTCAGTCAAAGAAGCAATTTGTAGGTGAAGCAGGCATAACTTATTATGGCAAGATAGTAGATATAAGAGTTGTGAAAAGGAATAGGATAAATGAAATTCCAAGTGATTCTGAAGAGGACTACTATGTTTTCAAAATAGAAGAATGGAAGAAGCTTCACATAAAAATTGAAGTAAAAGGCTATCAAGTGATAAGGGTGATTTATACTACAGAATACTTACTTCATAATGCATCAATAGTAACAGAGCTTTGCATAAAATCTAAAGAAGAATATAGATTATGGCAGGAGCTAAAGAGGATAAGTCCTTTAACTGAGACTGAAAGCGGGAAAAATATAAATGCGAATAGTGGCATTGAGGGGTTTGCTATAGGAGGAATGAGGGTATTTATAAAAGAAGAGAAAATTAGGGTAGAGTGTAATGGGAATTCTTATGATTTTAGTGTGGTGGAATTTAATAGAAGGCCTAGGGATGTTGTGGGGAGGATTATTGAGATTGGGAGGGGTGTCTGCGATTAGGAACCCCTTAAAACTTAGAAACGAGGGTAGTAAAGCTTATAAAAAATACAGTTAGCCGATTGAATTTTTAAGGATTTTTTGTGCGGGAAATAGATGTCTCTGAGGTATAGCTAGGTAGAAAAGTTGAGAAAAGAATACAAACAAAAGAACTTATCTAAGAGTAACATTTTGTTTTAGTCATATTAAGATTAAAAACATTATAGTGTAAAAGTTATGGTGATTTGATATAATAAGAGAAAGAGGTGAATGATAAAATGTCCTATGAAACAAGACCACAGACTTATGATGAAACTATAAGAATTTTAGAGAAAAAAGATTATCGTGGTATTGCAGAATTTATTTTACCATCTGTAAAAGAAGCAGATGAAATAAGTTTAGAACATACAAAATTATCTGTACCTGATATGAGAGAAATGGATTTTTTAGCAACGATTAATATGAATAAAGAAAGATTTATTCTTCACATAGAATTTGAAACTGTATATAAAAGTAATACACAAATGATGAAAAGAATGCTTAGGTATTATACCTACATCAAATGGCATAATGACTTGCCGATCTATCAGGTACTTATGGTACTAAAGAAGCCTGAAAATGTTAAGAATATTAAAGGAAGTTTTGAAAGTACAATTCAAGGGTTAGAAATAATGAAATATAACTATAAGGTTATAAAGGCTTACGAGATTGATAAGAATGAAATACTAAGTCAAAAGAGTATAGTATTTTATCCACTTAGAGTATTTATGAAACATGATGGAGAAACTGAAAAAGAACACATATTAGAATGCTTATCGGTAGTAGAAAAAATAGAGGATACGGATTATTATTTTTTAACAGTAGAATGTTTGAAAAAGATTTATCAAACAAGTGAATATGAAGATTTCGTAGAGGAGGAGATTTATATGTCATCTGCATTATATAAAGAGCCTTATGAAAAAGGCAGAGAAGAAGGAATAGCAAAAGGGATACAAGAAGGTGAAACAAAAACTCTTGTAAGGACTACAATAAAATTTTTAATTAAAAAATTTGGCATTATACCAGATGATTTAAAGGAGAGTATACAAAAACTAGATTCGTCAACATTAGAAATCATTATGGATAACATCTTGGAATATGAAAGTTTAGACCAGATAAAAAAATATATTCGCTAGCAAGGGTTTCGATAAGTAACAGAGATTGTTCACTAATTACAATATTAATAGGGAGTCATAACCTATAGCTAACAAACTAAGGCAAATTATTATTTACCTTAGTTTGTTTTTAGTGCGCCCAGCATGGGCGCAATCTAATGGGTGAAAGTCCCTAGCACGGGTTAATAGTACCAAGTGCATAGCTTAAGACAAGGGTGTCCATGGTGACGCGGAATCTGAAGGAAGTCGGCGGCAAAACTCTGGTCTGACGAATAGAAACTACATATAAGGCATTTGCTTGTGGGTAAGTTTGCTAAACATAACGAAGCCCAAAACTATTCGAAACAAGTGGTGTAAATGTAGCAGATAGATGGAGTGAAAGATTGCGTTCTTACCTGGGGAGGTCTTAGATAAATGTTATAGAGATGAATTTTGAAATAACAACCTTTACAGTGATGTAAAGCTGAAATCTAAGAAGTCAGCAGAGGTCATAGTAGCAGAAGGTTCATGAGCCTTAGGTGAAGGACTGAACGATAGGAGGTTTTGAAACTTTGAAGAACACAAAGAAATGTGATAACAGCAGACAACTTCATAATGAAGGTTACCTACAAAAGGATAGAGTGGAACTCGAAGAGTGTGTAGGAGCGCCCAGCATTTCATTGACGATAGAAAAGCGACAGAACGCGGAAAATAAATACACCAATGGACTGTTTGAAAGGATTATTGATAGAAACAACTTAAATCAAGCATTTAAGAAAGTTAGAGCCAATAAAGGTAGTCATGGAGTTGATGGTATGAAAGTAGATGAACTTCTACAATACCTAAAAGAAAATGGCGCCAGCCTTCGGCAATCATTATTGGAAGGTAGTTATAAACCTAATCCAGTAAGGCGAGTAGAAATACCTAAGCCTGATGGAAAGAAACGACCACTAGGAATACCAACAGCTGTAGACTGAGTAATACAACAAGCTATCGCTCAAGTTCTAAATCCAATATTTGAAGAGAAATTTTCAGATAATAGTTATGGATTTAGACCAAATAGAAGTGCACACCAAGCAATTCGAAAATGCAAAGAATACATGGATAAAGGTTACAAGTGGGCAGTAGATATTGATTTGGAGAAATACTTCGATACTGTAAATCATGATAAATTAATAGGATTGGTTTATAAAGAAGTAAAGGATGTTAGGGTAATAGCCCTTATAAGAAAATATCTTCAAGCAGGGGTAATGGAAAGAGGCATTTTTAATACCTCACAAAAAGGCGTACCGCAAGGTGGCAATCTTTCACCAGTACTTAGTAACGTCATGTTAAATGAGCTGGATAAAGAATTAGAAAAGCGAGGATTAAACTTCTGTCGTTATGCAGATGATTGTGCGCCACGAAAGCGTGGTAAGCAACTCGTAAGAGTGGCTTAATATAGCTATGCTATACAAATGATGGAGGTCAAACATAAGTTGTTCATTTCATTTCCAACTTATGTCAGCACCTCCGAGGTGCTTGAAGAAATTGGAATGTAATGAAAATTTCTTGTTGCTAATAAGACTTGAAAAAATTAATGATGATAACCCATTGAAATTAGTTTTCAAAATGGCAAAGAGTTTATTAGAAACAGGCGCAAGAGATGAAGATATATATGAGGCAAAAATAAAACTAGCGGATGAATTATCAAATTACGATAAAGTTAAGAATAATGATCAAATAAAAGCATTGGTAGATTTTTTAGAATACTTATTTTTAATTAAAGATTATGCATTAGAAAAGAAATATGAAGAATATAAAAGGGAAAGAGGAGGTGCATTTAGAATGACAATAGACGAGATTAGAAAATTGCACTACAAGGAAGAAGGAAGGGAAGAAGGAATAGAAAGAGGAAAGATTGAAGAAAGAATAGAAATAGCAACAGAAATGCTTTTAGATGGAGAATCACTTGAGAAGATTAAAAAATATTCGAAATTAAGTGAAGAAGAAATAGCAAGATTAAAAAATAAACTATTCCCAAATTAGAGAGCTAACTGCGAAGCTTACAAGTGGGTTGCAAGCATCTCAGCAGGGTAACAGTGACTTGGGGAAAATAGTAAATTATTAGTTTAAATTTAGAATGAGCATCAGTGGCTGGAGTAGCTATTGGTGCTTATTTTGTTGCAGGTTCGAGTCCTACAAAGTGGAATAATAAATTCTAGAGATGCTACCTAGTAAAATTGATTATAAAATATCAAACATAAGTTGTTCATTTCATTTCCAACTTATGTCATCACCTCCGAGGTGCTTGAAGAAATTGGAATGTAATGAAAATTTCTTGTTGCTATTTTTAAAGGTAAAATAGTTTTAAATCAAATATTTCATCGTATAGTATACTCTATTGAACGATATGGTGTTAAATCTAAGAAAAAAGGCAAGAAAACACCCTTTTTAATATTGCAAAACCTTAAGAAATTTGAAATTCATTTGGTAAAAATGGCAAGCTAATACAGGCATATAAATACTTATTTAGAACTTTATTTTTTTGTTTTGTGAAGGCTTATTAGGTTGCGTCAATTTGGAGTGAAAACTATAAATATCACGTTTAACTATAAAATCATTACCAAAAATCATTTCCAATTTGTATAAAAATATAGTTGTAATCATATTTACAAATTATTGAATTCTAAGGTTGATGGCCATGGAGGTGCTTGAAGAAATTGGAATGTAATGAAAATTTCTTGTTGCTATTGTAGCATGATCAGGGGCCTTCCGGCCTTGTAAAAGCCACATAAAGTTGATGTCTCGCTTACAAGCTTTTTCTATTTTTCTACTTGAATAAATGTCATTCATATAAGCATAAACTAATATTT
>JBLHPD010000297.1:0-4843 GCA_047624165.1 Clostridium sp.
TAGAAATATTAAACTTATAACAAGAATGCCTGAAATCACTTCACTTGCAAAAGAATGTATAAGAGAAGCTCTTGATCGTAGATCTGAAATGAGAGAGATAGAAATTCAAACATCACAAGGTAAAGTTTCAACACCGGACTAGGTGTTAAAGTGATTACTTTTGAAGGGAAAAAGTATCATTTTGCTGAGCCAGTATTGGTTCTGTTAATAACAGTTTGAAAATCATACTTCATAATATACCTTCCTCTCTATAATTAATAAATTGCAATAGCATCTATTGCAACTTTTTATTTAAAAGTATTCTTTAAACTCATTTCTAAGTACTTTAGTACAAACTTCTTCTCCTTTTTCAGCTAATGTATACTCATCGACTCCAACTAAATGTCCATCTTCATAAACAACTTTTCCATTAATCATTGTAAGCCAAACAGGTCCTGTTACACCAGCACTGGCAATTAAATTCTTAGGGTCGTGGAGAGTACCTGCTAATTCCAATACACTAGTATCTATCATAAATAAATCAGCTGCCTTACCTATTTCAATGGATCCTAGGTCATTGCGACCCAGAGTTTTGGCACCATTTATTGTTGCAACTTTAAGCATTTCATATGGGGAAACACATCCCCCACGACTTTTACTGTGGTATGCTTGCATTATATAGGCCATTCGTAATGAGTCCAAAAGATTTGAACTATCATTTGTAGAAGATCCATCTACCCCAAGACTAATCAAAATTCCTTCTTTTTGCATAGCTTTAATATCTAATATTGGAAACCCGCCTAAAATAGCTGGTGCAGGACAATGTGAAATTCCAGTGCCTGTCCTAGCTATAGTCTTATATTCATCAGACTTAATTTCCCAGCTATGAGCAAACCATACATCTACCCCAACAAATCCAATCTCCTCAGCCCATTCTAAGGTCGTCTTACCCCAGCGTTCTAACATGATGCTTCTATCCCCTTCATATAGGTGTGTGTGTAAGTGGACTTTCTTGTTCCTAGCTAAGGCAACAGACTCAATAAATGTCTCAGGATAGCTATTGATAGGTTGGCAGGGAGCAACAACAATTTGGTTCATAGAAAAAGGTTTGGGATCATGATACAGATCAATTATTCGTTCACAGTCTGAAATGAACTCATCTGTGGTTTCAAGCATTCCATCAGGTATAGTACTTCCCTTACTTTTCGGTAGTGTATTGGTACCCCTTCCAGCATGATACCTGATTCCGAGCTTAGCAGCAGCTTCCATTTGACGATCAACCAATTCTTTGCCTGCTACCTTTGTATAACAATATTGATGGTCAAATGCACAAGTACAACCATGTTTAATTAAATCACCCATTGCTGTAAGTGATGAATAGTAAATGACATCAGAATTAATTTTTTCAAAAATCGGATATATTTTACTTAGCCAATCTACAACTAACATATTGGGATAATCGATGGAAATCATATTTCTAACAAATGTTTGAAAGAAGTGATGATGGGTGTTAATTAACCCTGGGTAAATAAATTTATTCTTCCCATTAATTACTTTTGCACCTTCAGCCCTTAAGTTCTTTCCGATTTCTTTTATCTCTGGTCCTTCAATAAGCATATCCGAATCATAGAATACTTGATCTAAATAATCACATGTTACAATTGCTCTTGCATTTTTAATTAGTACTTTGTTCTTCATCACAAACCTCCTTAGATTGTTATATTACCTCATAATTTAGTTTTATGAGAAGTAAATAATGTTACAGATTTTATAAAAGTCAATTTAATATGTACACTTTGAACATTCTTCACACTCTTATTAGTTCCTCATATATTCATTTCAACAAAAACTACCTTTTTCCTTCAACATTTGTAAATTTAGGTAAAAAACAAAACCTAAAGCTAAATTTCTCTAACCTCATGCTTAAATTATTTACCCAAAAGTATACTGATACATTTTGAATAGAAAAAGAATGAGCTTGATTTTCTTTACTAGTAACCTAACTCCAGCTCATGCCTGGTTGGTGTTTCTTCTATATGACTTGTCCTTTATTGCACGTAGATTAATATAAATGTGTTACAAAGTGTACAAATTTATATAGGGGTATGTCAACGTACAAATCGCTACAGTTACAGAACCATCTGCCAACATTTCTTCTATGACCTAATCACTTTGATGATTGTTACCCTGTTAGTTCTTAACAGAATTTAAATTTCTTTTTATTGGAAATATGATATAATTAATTTAATGTTCATAAAATTTATTACACTATAACCATATATCAAAGTTGATGATTAACAAAGTCACAAAATTCTTAGGATGATTAAAAAATGCATAAATTAAAAAAACCATTCCTTATAGGTTTTATAATATTAATCTTGGCAGCAATTTTTATTTTTAATAATAATCCAAATAATCTTTTAACAGCTAAAAATGGTATTTTAAACTTACAAAATGTAAATTATAACCAAAGTAAACCAATTAAAATTGCAGGACAATGGAATTTATACTACAATAAACTTTTATCTCCAGCTGAAGTACAAAATACAAAATCTGAAACCTATTATAATATTCCAGGGCTTCTTCGAGAACAATACGTAGGCAATGTAACAACAGGATATATGACTTTACACTTAAAAATTATTGTCCCAAAAGATGATGTCTATGGAATTAAAATCGATAGTATGTTTACATCCTCAGATGTATGGATAAATGGTGTTTATTATGGTGGAAATGGCAAGGTCGGTAATAGTTTTTCAGAAGAAGTTGCTATATATAAACCACAATATATTTTTTTTATTTCTACCAATGAAACAGTCGATATTGTGATTCATACAAGTACTTTTAGAGAAATTGAACCTAATTTGAACTCTTCACTTTTTGGCAGAAAAGATCAGATAATGGACAACCTTTATAAGAATGTTTTGTTAGACATAACTACAAACACAATCCTATTGTTTATGTTTATATTTTTTATTGGTTCGTATTTTACAATTAACAAGAAAAAAGAAAATCTATATTTTTCAATCATATGCTTACTTATGTTTTTAAGAGGTCTCATTATAAATAGTAGAATTTTCGTACAAATTTTTCCAAATATTCCTTATGAGCTTCTCAGCAAAACTGCTGCAGTTACTTTTTATCTTTTTATACCATTTTATGTTTTATTCTTAAATGATATATTCGACAATAAAGTAAAATTGAAAAAAGCTTCTATTATATTTGGCGCAATATTTACTATCATTTGTTTATTTACCAATAATACCGTTTATGATAGAATGGGTACTATTGGTCAAGTTAGTTGTGTTCTATTTCTTATATATATATTTTATTTTCTTATTACAGAATCTCTTAAGAAAAATAAAAAAGCTCAATCGACTTTAATATCATTTACAATACTTGCTATAGCCACAGTACATGATATTTTTGTGTATGTCTCTATTATAAACAGTTCTTACTTAATTGAATATGGAATGCTAATATTTGTTACTATGGAATTCGTATTAATAATGAAGGATAATTCAGCAGAACATAAGAAGCTAGATAATCTCTACAAGGACGGAATGACAGGTCTATATAATAACGAACACATAAAGAAAATTTTAGCAAAAGAAATAAGTATGGATGCTACGTTTTCCATTATGATGATTGATATTGATGATTTTAAAAAAATAAATGATAATAATGGTCATTTGTTTGGCGATAAAATTATTATTGAAGTAGCCGAGATCTTAAAAACCATAGTGGGTAAGCAAGGTTACGCAAGTAGATATGGTGGAGATGAATTTTTAATTGTACTTCCTGAATTCTCAAAACAGGATGCTATAAATACATTGAATTTAATAAGATCTAGTGTGTCTACTCTAAATAATAATTATTTTAACAATGCACCTATATCTTTGAGTATAGGTTTATGTGAAAATCAAGTTAAAAGTGTTGATGAGTGCATAGATACTGTTGATAAATTACTTTATAAAGCTAAAAAACAAGGAAAAGACTGTTTTGTTGTTAATTAAATGCCTATATTTATATATGTCAAGCGCCCCACCATTATTACAGTAAACATCTGCTTTTACATCAAAACTAAAAGGATTATTTTTATTATCTAAATACATATTTTTTATAGTTAGTATTCCACAATTGTGAAACCTGTATACCTATAATGATTTTCACCAAAATGAATTTTATTTAAAGAAATAATTCATAAAACTATTGACGAATCATAAAATACAAAGTAAAATGAAAGAAATCCAAAATTAAATATCATATAATCAATAGAAAAGCCTTGATGGGAAGAGTAGTTATTATGAAGTAGTCAAAGCGAATCAGTGGTGGTGAGAGACTGATACGAATCAAATAATGAAGAACATCCCGGAGCTTCCAAACGAAATTTATTAAGAGTAGTATTGGACGGAGCCAAACCGTTACAGATTGGACAGTATCGAATTTATATTAATTCCGTACTGATTAAAGTGAGCTTTATAAGCTAATTTAGGTGGTACCGCGGAAGTATAAGTCTTTCGTCCTATTTTTATAGGATGATGGCTTTTTTTTTATATCTAAAATTAAGGAGGTTAAAGTCCTAAATGGACTTTAACGGGTAATTTGTGAGCGGAGCGAACGGGTTTAATTACCCCGTTCGCTCCGACTAAAAGACCAGCTAGTTAAAGTCAACTAGTAGTTTAAAATTTATTTAAGTTAATTTTAAGCACAACAAAAAGACCATTGGCAAACACGAACGGTTACAAAAAATGGAAATTAAATTATTGATTAAGCTGCTTGAATGTTATTGTTTTCTAAAAACATTCTCTGGTGTAATTTTGGATCTCTAATCTGGTACTCTTGCTGATTTCTTAAAACAGCA
>JBLHPD010000298.1:0-4831 GCA_047624165.1 Clostridium sp.
TTATAGTAATCTTACTTTTTTTCATGATTTAATCATCTCATATTTTTCTAATTTTTTCTATCTATTTTTTAGCTAGAATGTTATCCACAGCGGTTTCCGCAAGCTGTTTCCTATATAATAAAAAATATTAAGCATTATGAGTCCTACAGAAAAATTATAATTACACTTTAAACTTAATACTAAAACAACTCTATTAATTAATTAAAATTATTAAACCATTTTTGTTAATTTTATATCAATTATAAACTAATTATAATACAATATTAGAGTTTTTTATAATAGGCAAATGTTATGCTGCATAACATTTTGTTATATGGTGCTTTACTCGCAAATAAATATTATAGCCATATCGAGCACACAATAAAAGCAGTATAGAAATATTCTATACTGCTTTTATTGTTCTTATTATTATTCTGTTTTTTCATCTAATTTAACATTTTCTTCATCTAATTTAACATTTTCTAAATTAGCTTTTCTATTGTCTAAAGTATTAAGATTTATTGGATGAGTAATCATATCATCAGTTGTACTCATTATCAATCTATTTAAATAAATCTTTCCTTCTGGAGTATTAGCAATAGCATAAGGTTCTGTATCTTTTTTATATAAAACCCATGTGTAACCATTATTGATTACTCTATTTATATCTTCTTTATCTATTATAGTCCTTGATTTCTCTTTGCCGTATCTATCCCTTAATATTACAGCTACAGTTTCTTCATCTGTTTCTTCATAATCATTAATTGTATTTTGATCATAAATTTCTAAGTTGCATTTTCTATTATCTAGAGTATCTCCATTTATATGCCTTACAGGTGCTTTTGGATGAACATCTAATATGAATGACTGTAAGCTTTGTTTTCTTCTATATTTTTTTTCTTCAATATAATAGCTACCTAAATTTTGAGCTAAGAAATTATTAAAATCTTTATTCCATTCTGCAAACCAACGACCTTTTTCTAATACTTTTTGCAAATCTTCAGTATCTATTTTACCATCAACTGTTGTACCGTCTTTTTTAACTAATTTTAAAAAAGTAATATCTTCTAACGTCTGGTATTTATTTGATTTAATTTCAATTTTAGGAGTTTCTGTTTTATTTTCGTTTTTAATGATAGGACACCTCTTTCTTCAATTTAGGCACCTTAAAAATAACCAGTCAGCATACTAGTCTATTTTTTTTATGCCTTATATGGGATTTTAAATTATGTATAACTTTAATATTTACCTACTTTTTATTAACAACTCAATTTTTTCTAGAACACACATGTTTATTTTACTACATTATTTTTATTATACCACATTCACCAGTTTAAAAACACTTAATTTTAAAATGAATTTAGTTTTTCCTAAAAATAATTTTAAAACTTGTATTATAAATATTTTCTTCCCATTTTGGTTAAACTCCTTATTAGATATAATAAGGAGGAGATAACATGTCAAAAATAAACTGCGATGTTTCAAGTTGCTCTCATAATAATGAAAACACATGTTTTGCTAACGTAATAAATGTTGGTGGTAAAAGTGCGAAAAAGGATTCTGACACTTGTTGTGCATCTTTTTTAGATTCCAGGGTTTATAGCGACCTTACAAACAATGTAAATGAAAAGGGTAATGAATGCGATGCAATTACTTGTAATGTAGGCACTTGCACATATAACTCTAACAATCTTTGTAATGCTGATTCTATAGACGTACATGGCAAAAATGTTAATCTATATTCTGAAACTGATTGTACAACTTTTAAAACCACCTAATGTACCTTCAAATAGTTTTTTTGAAAATAAAAAGGTTCCTTTGTATCACTACAGAGGATCCCTTTTGAATACTTATTTATCGAAATATAATTATCCATTCTTTAATTCTATTACCTCTTTCTCTGTAAGCTCACGCCACTTTCCAATATCTATACCATCAATTTTTATATTAATAATTCTAATTCGCTTAAGCCTTACAACTGTATATCCAAAAGCTTTACTCATTCTTCGAATTTGTTTATTTAGACCTTGAGTTAAAATAATACGAAAAGTATCAACGCTAACTCTACTAACGCTGCAATGCCTTGTGTTAACTCCAAAAATTTCGACCCCTTCAGACATTCCTTTCATAAAAAGGTCATCAAAAGGCTTATTCACAGTTACTATATATTCTTTTTCATGTTCATTCTCTGAGTCTAAAATATTGTTTGCCCAGTCACCATCATTCGTCATTAGTATTAACCCCTCTGATGCCTTATCGAGTCTTCCAACCGGAAAAATATATTCTGGATAATTCATAAAGTCAATTATATTACTTTCCACACTCTTTTGTGCAGTACAGGTAATTCCTACTGGTTTGTTTAGCGCAATATAAATTTTATCTTTCACTGGAATATTCTCATTATCAATAAGAATATTATCCTCTTCTTCTACCCATTGTCCTGGCATGCAAAGCTTCCCATTTACTATTATTCTATTTTCCATAATAAGTCTATTAGCGTCAGTTCTCGAACAAATACCATGATTGCTAAGAAGTTTATTAATTCTCATTTTAAAATCTTTATCCTTTCATCTAATGTTACTCTATTTTACTCACTATCATTTTAACACTATTTTTTCAATTTAGTTTTCGAAATTAAATTCTGCTTGAACTTCTTCGCTAGCCCTCGGCACATCCATTCCTTTTTTCCAAATCAATATATTGTCTTTTGGGGTTCCATAATACAACGCCTTAATCTCCGCACCGTCACCATATTTTTCTTCATATGCACTACGTTCAACAAAACCAAATGTATAATATGAATTTTGAAGCCCCATATTAACTATTGACTTTGATTTGATAATTGGACGTAAAGGAGTTAAATAAGTATTCCCGTCTTCTTTCATATCATATCTGCACTCATTTAAGTTATAACCATCTGTTAATTTAACATGATAAGCAATTTCAGCATTTGCAAGTTCACATATATTTGTTATCTCTGCCACATCAGTAGGAACGCTTATAATGTTCCATTTAAACAAACCTACATACATCATAAATAATGCAGTAGCACAGATTATTCCTATGGCGAAGGCTTTTATTTTAGAACGATTAAATAAATTAGCTATATTTTTTATTGCATTACCATCACTGCGATTTTTTTCTACAGTTTCTTTTGGTATTATAATATCAGCTCTAATCCTTTCCAATTCACTTTTGCAGTTACTACACTGGTTAAGATGATCCTCAACCATTTTCTTGGTCTCACCGCTACACACCTCGTCATAATACAATGGCAACATGTCTTTAATAACTTCACATGATACTTTGTTCATTTTATGCCTCCTTCAGCAGGTTTTGTATTTTTTGTTTAGCACGGTGGAATGTGACTCTTGCCCAGCTTTCGGTTTTTTCAAAAAGTTGGCTTATTTGGGCAAATGATAGTTCTCCGAACACCCTCAGTGTAAACACTTCTTTATAAGGCTCTGTTAAGTAATGTAAAGCCTTATGAATATTGAAAGCCTCTTCTTTATTTAAAAGCGTTTCGTCCATTCTATTGTCGGTTGCTTTTTCAGGTATCTCATTAGGATCCAACCGCTTTTGCTTTTCAATGTAGGAAAAGTATGTGTTTTTTGCAATTTGACAAAGCCAAACATTGATTTTACAATTTCCTTTAAAATTATCAATACTTTTCATGGCCTTGAAAAAGGTTTCTTGCGTGACTTCCTCAGCAATTGTTTGATTTCGACTTAAAGACAACACAAATGAGTAAACATCTCGAAAGTATTGATTGTAGATATTTTCAAATTTTTTCACATTCTCACCTCCTCACATATATAAGACTATATTAAAGCTTTTTCGTTACAAAAACAGCAAAAATATTTATCTACAGCAGTCATCATGCTACATTTTCTATAAAAATCTGAGTAACTCTTTTATTTAAAACAAACAAAATGAGTACAAAACCAATTTTGATTTTGCACTCATTTTTTATTATAACCATTAGAGTTGATAGCTACTAGTTGTTTAATCTCCTCATTTTTTCAATTACAACTTCAGCAAACTCCTGGGTTCCAGTAGTACCCCCTAAATCACAAGTTAAATATTTGCACCTGGAACTGTCCTAGTCCCCCCACTAGCCCTGCTGCCATATCTTATAATATATCTCCATATAGATTAGGCATTACAAGTACATCATATTTTTCTGGGTTCATCACAAGCTTCATGCTCATAGCATCAACTATAACATCTCCAAATGCTATATCTTTGTGCATTGAAGCTATGTTTCTTGCACATTTTAAGAATAACCCATCTGAGAGCTTCATAATATTTGCTTTGTGAACAGCTATTACTTCTTTTCTATTCTCCTGCTTTGCTAATTTAACAGCATATTCTACTATTCTATCACTGGCTTTCTTACTTATTATCTTTATACTCTCCGCAATATCCTCTGTAATCATATGCTCTATTCCTGCATATAAATCTTCACTATTTTCTCTTACTATTATTAAATCTACATCACCAAACCTTGATGGAACACCTTCATACGTTTTTATAGGTCTTATATTAGCATAAAGATCTAATTCATGTCTTAATTTTGATAATATCTATTAATCCACCATATCAACAAGCTGTAATTTTTTGTGATCTTACCCGTAATTGTGGGATTACGTTCTTTGCTATTAATTCTAGTTCTTCACTTTTCATAACAGTGTTTCTCCCTGACATGTATTCCTTATCTACCCATTCTTTTATAACCTGAATACGATCATCTTTTTTATCTATCTTGTCTGAATCCTTTAATCTAAAATAAGTATTAACCCAAGCTGCTATTCCTGCATGACCCGAATGTTCATTAACTGATACAACAATT
>JBLHPD010000299.1:0-4794 GCA_047624165.1 Clostridium sp.
GTTTGATGCTATAAACCCTCTTTCTCAAGACCTCAAGACGAAAAAAAACCGCGACTTGTTGAAGTAGCGGTTTTTTAGAATTTGGCGGTGAGATAGAGATTTGAACTCTACGCTATAAATCACAAGTCACGCATAGTCGCATATTACAAGGGTTTCACAAGCATACAGTTAGACTAAATGGGACTATAAGGGACATTAAATGGATCCGAATTAGTTCCAATATATTATAATATTCATTCCTTATTACTTACCAATTCAGTGAACTTTTACTGGCTTTAAGGTTTTCTTGATACATCATATTTATAGTGACATAACTGCACATATCTAGAGCACTATTACAGTAATCTTTGATTACTCGATCCATTATCTTTCTATTTTTAGCTTGGGTTGTATTTTTAAACGCTTTTAAATTTTCACTTTCCATCATTACTATTGTAGTTGGTTGGCACATATCTAAGCTACTTTCACAATAATCTTTTTTCACACGTTTTTTAATTATTTGAATAACTCTATTTTTCTGAGCTTCTGAACCATCAAAATCCATTGGATGAATAAAGTCCGCATACGTGACGGTTGAAAAAAAGACCAAACTAAACAGAATAAAAAATTTCATATAATGTTCCTTTAATTATATATAATTAGAATACTTATCAAGTAAAACCGATTCACAAACTGAAGATAGAGGTGTATCTGACATTTCACTCAATTTCCCTTGAGCAAGCATCTTTTCAGCTTGATGTATCATATCTTCAGCAGCAATCATCTCTATATTAAAATCAATTTTAATAGCTCTTGTTGAATTTAATTTTTTTTCATTAAGAATTGGGTAAATGATATTAAACAAGCTTTCCAAAGCTTGTTTTTGCAATTTTTGAGAACGTTTTATAGCAAGTTCATTGATCATTCCTCCAACTTTAACCTCATATTTTTCATATCGCTTACAATACTTTTCAATGTGATTAAAAAGAGTGTCACCTTTCACACTAGGGGTTGGGTATGTTACTTCTGCAACTTCTTCTTTTGCTAAAACAGAACTACATATTAGTAGTGTAGCGATTATAATTTTTTTCATTTTTTACTCCATGTTATATATTAAAATGCGCTCAAAGAACCTTACTTATTACATATGGTTAAATTTTATTATCTTCTTGCTTCGATATTTCACATAAGCCTGTAAAACTCTTGTTCATTGCAAAAATTTTAACTGACAAAATCAAATTCTTTCTATTTATCTGATATTGCTCTCTAAAATCAACTGCGCTACTTGGCAGTTTATTTATAGTAAACCAGTATAATTCACCATCTGTATGAAGTTTAGCACTCACTCCCTTTATTGCTCCTTGCTTAAGCTCAGGGTTAACTAAAACAGAAAAAGGCTTATCTTTATCAGTGCCTTTTAAGTGATCATACGAACAATTTAAATTAATTTCAGAAGCACTTGTAGATATTGCAACATTTAAAGTTGCAAAGAGTAAAATGAATTTTTTTATCATCTTTTTCCTTATATATCCCTAGTATTTAATAGTTTTATAATTCATCAAGACAATATGTATTCTGTAACCAAAGTAGCTTTTGCTCAATTGAAATTCTAAGTTTTTCCTTTTCTTCTAAAGATCTTAATTCTTTGTTTACAAATTTAATTAATATATTTTTAATTTGATTATTTTTATCATCACATAATAAATTTAAATAACTTGAGCCATCTTTATCAATATGAATATAATTGTTAAATACATCAGCATCTAGGTCTTCTTTTATTTGAGTTTCGATTAAATTTATAATAGTTTTATCTAAAATAATTCTTGGATAAATAGCATTTTTTGTTTCATCAATATATGCTTTATTAAAGGCTTTACCAAAGACAATTTCATTTTGTTGATAAAGTTCATTATACGTCATGGCACCTCTACATAAAAATCCTTTTGAAATTAGTTGCTGCGTGAAATCAACAGAATATTTAATAATCCAAGGAAGTTGTTCTGGTAAAGAGTAAATAATTATTGAATCTGAAAACGAGTTTATTTTTATGTCATTAATTCCTTGAAAACTTGCTCTTTCTTCACTGTTATTATGATCAAAAATTGTTTGTTTTATCGAAGATAAAACATCAATAATACTGCTTATTTTTCCTTTCTCTTCACTTGCTTCCATAAAACCAAGTATATCTATAAATACAAAAACATATTTAGTAAAGTCGTTCTTATTCGGAGTTTTCATAACAATTCAAACCTTTCAACTATTTAGCTACTCTCACGTACATAATTCAAAAACATCTACTTCTTGAGTTAGATTTTTAAGTAATTGTCTAAACTTAATATCTGCATTTTTTAACATCAACTTAGTTGAATCACTTATTCGATAAGGCTCATGAGTGCCATTAACTTGTTGACGTATATCCCAAACTCTCTTTTCAACACGTACTTTTTTTTCTGCAACGCATAATTCTTTTTGATAACCCTTTAATTTGCTGGATTTTTCTTTACCAATCAAATCAACAATAGAAGCCATTATTTTATTATGTTCTTTCCATGGATTATCAAAGTTTTGCGTTTTATACTCCTCCGTATTTATATATGCTGATGATGAGAATTTTAATTTTTCTGCTTCAAACTCCTCCTTGGTTCTCATCCAGTTATAATCTTTTAGTATTATGTAAAACTTCTTAAAAGCTAAAAACTCTTTTTCGGTTAATTCGGCTATTATTTTATACTTTGTCGCTAACTTATTAACATCTTCAATAGATTTATCATCTAATATAACTAAAGCAGCTATTCCTGGTTTATCCTTGTCATGCCCAATTCCCGATTCCACTTGAATAATAATATTCAAATTATTATAAAAATTGCTTTTATCATCACGAGATAAATTCTTACTTAATTTAAATAGGCTCTTTTGATATGCATTGGTACTACTACCATCAATTTTTGTCGAACCCATACATGCAGAAATAAGCAATATGAAGGTTAATATAATTAATTTTGAAAATGGCACTGTAAATCCTTTTTATATCTGTTTATCTTAGATAATTAATAAGTTAAGAAATGATTAAGATTTCTTCTTGAATCGACCTGATACTAAAACAATCATTCCTAATGTGAAAATTGCAAGTGTTGAAGGCTCAGGTACTGAGGTTGAGTTTCTTACTAGAAAAGATCCTACGTATTCATATTTATAATTTTCACCAAAAGATCCTTTTAAAGAAGCATCAGGTGCCTCCATCCAAAAGCGATCGCGAATAGTATCTAAATTGCGTAATTTAATATATGAATTGTAGTAAAGGTCATTTGATGATTCATGGTTTCTCGAAAATCCTGAAAAACCTCTAGAATAGTTATTATCAAGATAACCACCAAACATAGAGAGAACTTCTTTAATTTCGTATCCAGTTGATTTTTTAACAATAGTAAAACCAAGGTTATTTATTCCTACTGAATTTGTTATATTAGACAATAATTGCTGAGTTTGTTCTGTTGTTGCCCAATCAAATCCACTTTGCCAAATAATATCAATTTTTTCTACTTCTTTAATACTGTATCCCTTGAACATAGACAAGTCTATCCACTCTAGACCTGTACTTTTATCGAGTGTGATGTCGCCTGATTCAAGCCAGTCTCTTTCTTCAAACTCAATAACTCCTGCTTTTGAATAATCGACTATCAATATTATTAAAAATAAAGCAAAAATCCATTTGCTATTCATCACTATAGTACCTATTTAATAAATTCAAACTTAAGATACAACCTTAGCTAGCTATACCTCATTGTTAGTCCTTATATTACATGAAGAAATAAGTAGTACAACGTCTAAATTGTGGAGGATTAATTTAAGCTAAAGAAATTTCTTAGGTTTAAATATATGCCCCTGATCTCCGTAGGTAGTGCAACAAGTTCCTGCATACTCAAATAAATGCAACTCACTCACTTTTAATTGTGAAAATGTTTTGTAGCCATCAGGTCTATGTATAGACCCAAAATTTTCATAATCACTACGATTTTTTGGAATTAATTTCCATTTTTTACTATTAGCTTTTTCACGGTATTTTTTACTTGCTGCTGCTCTTTTTACTGTTTTTTCTTTTTTATTTCTCAAAACTTCATTATAAGGATCTTCAATACACTCATTATTATTCATTTTTAATAATAACCGTCTTGTGATTTCACAATCAGCATAAGCTCTATGCGTTGTTAAATCCGATATATCAATGCTTTGTTGTTCTGCTGCATCAGATAATGATTGCCACCTATTGTTATTATAATATTCGTGATAATCCCCCCAAATGTCCGCATATTCAAGCATCACACAATGATAATTTATAAAAATAAATTTATTTAAATCTCGATGCTTTGTACTTAATTTATTGTCAATATGATTAATAGTTTTAAAACCACAAGGATAAGATGTTCTATTTAACATTTTTATATCAAATTCACTGTTATAAATGTTAACTTTCTTATCTTTTATAATATTTATAAAATCCTCATAAACATCTTCCCAAAATGGCGCATTTTCAACATCTTGATCATAAATACCATGAATTCTGCTTGCTGCATCAGAAATTGAAATTGCTGGTTTTATCAGGGTATTTAATAAAATTGTTCCATCTAAATCTATTAAACATACTTCTATTATTTCATCATTACTCCCTAACCCCGTTGTTTCTGTATATAGTGAGCTTACGGCAGCGTAGCGTGACATCGTTAGTTTTTAGGTATAGTTAGACCTAGGCGGTAAAGCCTAAGTCAGTCTGTTTTATTGGCTTTTTTCTAGGTGATTGGATTTTTATCGAGATAATTC
>JBLHPD010000300.1:0-4785 GCA_047624165.1 Clostridium sp.
TAATTCCAACCAAACTCATTCCAGTATACTCAGGGTACATATCTATTTCACCTGTCTTTAACGCAGTATATGCGAGGCCTGAACCTCCTAAATTCAATTTTTTTTCTACTTCTAAATTTGTATTCTTTTCTATTAATATTGCTAGCATGTTACCTAAGATAATCTGCTCAGAACTATTGTAGCAACCTACCACAATTGGGTCACTTTTTTTACTGTACATGTACGTGCCACCAACTATCAATATAACGACTAAACTACTAGCTATAATTTTTTGAGTTTTATTGATATTATATTTCTTTCTTTTAGTTAATTTAATTGTTCCATCTGCTTTTCTAATTCCAGGAGGTGTTACCCCTTTTTCAATTTTCTCTACAATAGAGTCCATTAATAGTGCGAGTAAACATGCCGGAATTGCACCTGCTAGTATCATATTGTTATCTACTGTTTGCACTCCTGAGAATACCATATATCCAAGTCCACCTGCGCCAATAAATGCAGCAATTGTCATAAGCCCAACAGCAGTAACTGCTGATATTCTTATACCAGTCATAATTACTGGGAATGCAAGTGGCAATTGAACTAGATTAAGGACTTGTTTATTAGTCATACCCATACCTTTAGATGACTCAATTACATCTGGATTTATATTCATAAGTCCAGTATATGTATTTTTTATAATTGGAAGTAGTGAATATAAAAACACCATAAGTATAGCTGGTGCACTACCTATTCCCATGAGTGGTATTAAAAACCCTAATAGTGCTAAACTTGGTACAGCTTGTATTAGATTCGCAAAGCCTATCACTGGCCCCGATAACTTCTTAACTCTAGATATTAAAATACCTAAAGGAATTCCAACAAGTATTGCTATAACTACAGCAAATACAGTTAATTCAATATGCTGAAGTGTTAAATGTATTATTTCTACCTGCCTTGAAACTACAAAATCTTTAAAACTAACTATTGCATTTATTATTCCCATTACGCCTCATCCTCCTGGTCAATATACTGATTGCTTAAAACAATTAACAAGCTACTCTCAGTAATTAATCCAACTAACTTTGAACTGTCATCTACAACTGGTACATATCCAATTTTAAGTTCATTCATTAGATTTAATATATCTATTAAAGAGTCATCCAAATTAACGGTTTTAATTTCTGTGCCCATAATAGTATTTACCTTTAGAGAACCTTTGTAATTTCTTATAATATCTTTTACCGTAATAATTCCGTCAATCTTATCTTCTTTGTTAATAATTAATAAACTGTCTACTTTGTTTGCCTTCATGATTTCGAGTGCCTGGACTACTGTTCTGCTACCGCTAGTCGTAATTGGCTCTGTAATCATAATATCCTTAGCCTTAATAAATCCCGGTTGCTGCCATATTCTATTTTTTCCTATAAATTCTTCAACAAAATCACCAGCTGGATTATTTAGAATTTCTTCTGGAGTATCAAATTGAATAATACTTCCACCTTTCATAATACAAATTCTATCACCAAGTTTAAGCGCCTCATCCATATCATGAGTTACGAAAATGATTGTTTTTTTAAACTCTTGTTGAAGATTAAACAATTCATCTTGAAGCTGATTCCTTGTAATTGGGTCTAAAGCACTAAAGGGCTCGTCCATAAGAATTATTTCAGGATTTGTTGCAAAAGCTCTTGCTACGCCTATTCTTTGTTGTTGACCTCCGCTTAATTCACAAGGATATCTGTCTATGTATAATTTCGGATCCATATGAACCATTTCTAAAAGTTCAATTGTCCTTTTATGTATTTCATTCTCTGGCCATTTTTCGAGTCTTGGTATTATTCCAATATTTTCTCCTACAGTCATATGTGGCAACAGTCCTGTTTGCTGTATGACATATCCCATATTCCGTCTAAGCTTAATTGTATCTTCCTTTAATATATTTTTGCCATCCAAGTATATGCTCCCTGATGTTGGTGAAATTAACCTATTAATCATTTTTAACGTTGTGGTTTTCCCGCAACCACTTTGTCCTACTATAACTACAAACTCTCCCTTATTTACAGTAAAATTAATATCCTTAATTACGGTTTGTTTTTTAAAAATTTTTGTAATGTCCCTAAATTCTAACATATTTCCTCTCCTCAATAAAATAGTATAAAGTCAGCTACTTTTTATTAATTAAAACTAACAACTTATATGGTATCATAGGATTGTCTGTTTGTTAAACTCCATAAACTAAGAACAAATGGTGCAGGTCTATAAATATTCGAGTAGAGTCGATATATAGGTAAAAATGGAACGTATGCTAGATATTGCACCCATTATGTAGCTATATGATGTTAAATAGGTATTTCATCCACCTTATTTGTGTTTTTGACATTTAATATATCATTTTTTACCCTTAAGTTAACCCTATTATATATTATAGCTCACATACAAAAGGCCTACCCCACAGATAAAATGGATCCTATGTCAAGGACATTTTACAGATGGGATAAGCCTTTTGTAAAACCGTATAATATTCATTTTCTTTCATAGTTATTACATTTAAATATTACTGTTTAGCCTCTTTTTGTTAGTACTATTTAATTCTTTGTTAAGCTTCTTTAGTACTGTCTTTTCAATTCTAGAAACATAGGACCTAGAAACCCCTAGCGTCAATGCAATTTCTCTTTGAGTTCGAGGGTTACCATCAAGTAATCCATATCGCATTTGAATTACTGTTTTTTCTCTATCCATCAACGCGAAGTTTATCTTATCATAAAGCTTTTTAATTTGTATTTTATTTTCTACTATCTCAAAAATAGAATCTTCATTACTACTTAATACATCTATAAGGGATATCTCATTTCCCTCTGTATCACTGCCAATAGGATCCTGCAGATACACTTCACCTTTTGTTTTCTTATTACTGCGAATAAGCATGAGTATCTCATTTTCTATGCATCTTGCCGCATATGTAGCAAGTCTCGTTCCCTTACTTGTATCAAATGAATCAATGGCTTTAATTAATCCCACGGTTCCAATAGATATAAGATCATCTACATCTTTTCCTGGGTATGAATATTTTTTCACTATATGTGCAACTAGTCTCAAATTTCGTTCAACCAATACACATTTAGCCAATAAATCACCTTCCGCAAACTTTGTTAAATTCAACTTCTCTTCTTCTTCACTTAATGGTTGAGGGAACAAACTACTACCAGTTATATAAGCTGTCAAAATCGTAACATTTCCAATCATATCTAATAAACAATTAATGAAAAACACAGATGTCCTCCTAATAGAGCTTATTAATATAATATGATTTGTTATTTGTTTTCATGTGCCTAATATTTAATTTCAAAATACTTTTCATTCTATTACATCAAAAAAAGCTATCGAATATTTCGAAAGCTTTTAATGTTATAGGAATTGTGAATTATTCTGCCATTCTCCTTTTTTCTTCCTTTTCTTCTTGTTTCTTTAGTTTATATTCATGAAAAAGGTAAAGTTCTTCTAACTTAGTATTAAAATACTTAGTAGATATTTTAACTTGAGTTATATTACCAAGCTTATTTAAATCCTCAAAGAATTTTTTGATAATGGTTTCTATTACTTCTACATTACTAAATTTCACCTTATCAATTATAGAATCGCACTCATCATTAAAAATTCTTAGAACTAGTTTAATCATATCCTCTGTCATATCATCCACTAGCTGATTGCCTTCTTTATTATTTCCATTAATAATCCATTGCTTAAATTCTATTGCTTCTTTAGATTTAATCATCCCCATTTGCTTTTCTCTTATATCTTGAAGCATTTTAGATGATTTTTCTGAATCCATTAAATCATATTTAGGTTTAGAAATACCAAAACTTTGCATTAAAACAGCATCATCTAAGGTTATTATTTGAGATTTTAAACTATCTACATTCGTCTTTACATTATTATACTCTACATTAAGCTCCTCAATTGATTCTGTTTTAGTTTCAATTAAAAGTTCATATTGACTTGATTTTTCTTCAAGTTCATCAGCCTTAAGTTTAATTAGATCTTCGTATTCTTTACTTTTATTCTCAACAAAGTTATCATATTCTGCTGATTTTGCTTCCAAATCTCTACTTTTTAGTTCGATCAAATTGTCGTATTCATTCGATTTTTCTTCAAATTCTCTAGATTGATATAGAGCTTGATTATTATATTGTGTTTTAAGTTCTTCTATGTCTTTTGTTTTCGTTTCAATTAAATTATAATATCCTTCTAACTCTTCTTCAAGTTCTTTAGTTCTAGATAAAATTTGGCTCATTCCCAATTGACTTGGAGTTAGTTTTATGTATTTCAAATTTTTATTTTCTTCGATTAATTTTTCAATCTCAGATTTATATTGCTGCGCGTTTAAAGCATCCTTAATAGACGTAAGTATTGCCATTGAATAACCTCCTTAGTTTCTTTAACACTTTACATTATACCACAAAAAATTCATTCTTAAATATATTAATGTCATCAATAACAGTTCGATAAGCTATCGAACTATTCTTATCATTATAACATTTTCCTTTATATGTTATTTGCTTGTAAAAATCTCAATATTCCCTCGATATTTAGCTGATTTTGTCAAGCCATTCTACTTAAAGATATTCATTTATGTTATTAGCTGATACTCCCACGCCTAAAGGCAGGGGGTTCTTAGGTAGATTAACTTCTCCTATACTCTCATTTATTTAAAAATCAAATAAATTACAACATATAAAAACTAATTAACTTCTCTAAAACTTTCACTATCAATCATTCCAATGAATGAATTAACGATAGCCTAAGGCT
>JBLHPD010000301.1:0-4782 GCA_047624165.1 Clostridium sp.
GGAATATGTTTAAAATCTATTTTAGAGTAATTAAAATACCGATATATTCAAAGAACTCTTTGAATATATCGGTATTTGGTAATATATGTCTTAACGTATAAAATCCGCGTTTTGCGGTTACTACCCCATATTATGCAAATAAATCTCCTCCCCCTTAAATAAAACCATTTCTACATATTCATCATCTTCTACATGTAGAAACCTAGATATTTCTGAGAGCTATTAAAAAGACTTTCAACAGACACTTCTGTCATTTTTTTATGATCTCATTTGAACTATCAAAATATTTTTTCAGCTAGCACCAAAAGCACCCTATTTTCGAACAACCTCTAAGACAACTTTTAAAATATATCTACTTAATTAAATATTTTTAAAATATTAATACAAACTATTATTATTCATTTTTGTTACAAATTACAATTTTCCTTAAAAAATTACAATTTAGTATAATAGATTACAATTTTATATTACTATGTATTCTCTAAAATTTCAACACCTATTTCCTTAAAAAAATAAATAAGAAAAGCTAAAGGGCTTACGATATAACGTGACACCTTTTTTGTTGCTAAAAGTTATTCCCCCTCAATCAACCAGTTATACTTACTATCTATTGAGTTAAATTCAGAAAACACAGCAAATCATTAATAAGGCTACATCGGGTACAGCCGACATAAAATAGGCCACATGGTGGAAGTATCATCCATCATGTGGCTATATCTTGTTTCATAGGTATTGAAACAGCCATATCTATGGCATTTGGTATATTTTTTAAATCAATTACATAATCACCAAATCGTTTTATGTGCCTAGTGAGGTATGGACTAAGAGATGCTACATGGGTAGTTTTGCCTATCCCCTCCAAAATGTATGTTAGTCGGATGGAATACCTATTGAAGGTGTTTATTTTAACCTTTTTAGAATAACTCAAAGTTACACAATGTACTTGTGTAACTTTCACTTTCCTTAGTTACCAACGATTTTTTGTATTTTGATATAGAATATCAATTTAAATGTTACTTAATATTAATATTTGATTATATTATGTAACATATTACTTTTAAGTACCCAAGGATGCCGTTATAACCTCATATTAAAACACTAACTTACCTTTTCGGGGGGATAGGCAAAAACACCCAAAATGGGTTTTTCCTAGAATTACTAGTTTTATTGGTGATGGATTATAAAGAATTAGAGAGCCATCGTCAAATATTTTTTATTAGTGATGAAACAGGTATTTAAATTTAAAATCCTTTTTTTACACGCTTATAGCCGTTTTGGGTTGCGTTACTACCTGTACCCTAGATATCACAAGTTTTGAAGCGATACTCCTGTGGGATTTATATATTTATGAGAGATAGTTATGTTTGTGGTTGTAGTAATATATAAGGAGCAGAAAATTTTTATATTTAACCTTAAAAATAAAATTAACTGATAAGGGGGTGTTACTTTTGAAAAATATAGATGAAAAACTTGTTATTCAAATTAAAAATGGAAATCAAAAAGCCTTGGAATCCATAATGAGTTTATATTTGGGATCCGTTTATGGAGTAGCAAATAGTATTTTAATAGATGTATGTCCTAAGGAGGATATTGAAGAATGTGTACAGGATGTTTTCATAGACAGTTGGAACAAAATAGAAAAATATGATCAGGATCGAGGAAGTTTTAAAACTTGGCTATTAATTATATGTAAATATAAAGCTTTGAATGCAAGAAAAAAATTTAAAAAGCATAGTGATATTATTGATATTGAAAATGTGAAAATTTCAACTAACGTAAACATTGATGATGATATTATAAAAAAAGAAAATAAAGAAGAGTTTCTTAAAGTGATAGAGGCTTTTAAGGATATAGATAGAGAAATATTTATTAGAAGGTATTTTTTGAATCAAGATATAGAAAATTTGTGTAATATTTTGAATTTAAGTAGGACGGCAATTGATAACAGATTATGGAGAGGACGAAAAAAAATTAAAGAAATATTCGAACAAAGAGAAAGGAGATATATTAATGAATGATGAGGAAAAATATATTTTTGATTTTATGAATGACATTACAGAAGAAGAGATTAATTTAATTGAAAATCTTAACATTCACGATTGTGATTTAGATGAGTTGCAACAAAAACGAATAAAAAATAATGTAAGAAAATCTATAAAAGAAAATCCGAATAAATGCAAAAAAAATGCAAAAAAACCAATTATAGCTGTAACTATAGTAATAACCATATTATTAGGAATACTTACTCCTTTTGGTGGAAATGCTATTGCACAGATAAAAAAGATAATCTATCTTGTTCCAGGAATAGGAAAAATAGTGGAAAGTTCAGAAAAACAATTTTATGTACTTTCTAAGCCTATAAATTATTCTTATAATGATGGTACAATTTTAGTAAAATCAATAACAAAGGACAGTAAAAGCTTAATTATAAGCCTTGAAGGTACTGATACTGGTGTGCTTACTGAACTTACTATAATAGATGACAAAGGTAACAAATATAAAAATGGTCATGGTTTATGGGGTTTGGGAAATGGATGGTTTGGCAAATATACTTTTTATGATATACCAGAGAGCTTAAAAAGTTTTTCGATAGTTGTTTTAGGCAATGAAAAAATTCCTATAGTTCTTAAAAATGCAAAAATGTACTCTGACTATGCTGAACTGGGACCTAGTTGTATTGCAAATGGCCTTGGAATAACTATAGTACCATCTAAGATCAATGGCAAGATAAGACTAGATTTAATAGAACAAATTAGTAAGGGCAGGAAAATATCTTTATACGGATATAAAGGGGTAGATTCAACAGATAATGTAGACGTATTAGTAAAAGATGAAAAGGGTAAATTATATGATTTTGAAAAAGATTCAACGCAATATACTCTTCCTAGGTCAGAATTTTATTTTAATCCTGATAAAGATGTCACTAAATTTACACTTGAAATACCGCAAGTTACTATGGAATATGACATAAGTGAAGAAATAAATCTTCCAATACCCGAGACAGGTGAGAAGATAGTAAATAAAATTGTAAAGTTAAATGAATTTAAATTTGAAATTACCAAGGTGTCACGCATAGGTGAAAATTTTAGAGTATATGTTAACACAGATTATCAAAAGGACAAATCAGAAAATATTAATATTGTGCATATGAATGTTTTAAGAAATAAAAATTCAGAACCCAATTCATCCTATGGAGGTTATAGCTGGCAACTTGATGAAAATGCAGTAGTTAAATATTATGAATTCAAAGTAAAGCCAGAAGATAAAAACATGATTATGCAGTTAAGAGAATTAGATACTAATTTTAAAGGACCTTGGAAATTTGATTTTTCTATCAAATAATAATATTTAGATACTGTGAATACCATTATCCTGGTATGGGTTCTTTTCATTTAGCTTCTTTCGTGTGTAAGAATTAATATGATTCATTATCAGACAAACGGTTTTTTTGCGTCATTGCATCAAAGGAAGCCCCTTTGGGGGTAGTGCTCGCAATTTGTGCAAAAGTCCCATTAAGGAAAAACAGCTACCATAAATTCAATTTAATTGAAATAGGTAACTGTTTTTTATTAGATTGATTTTAATGGTCTCATATTATTTACTAAATCATAATCACAATTATCATCAAAATTATACTGTCCAATAAAATTTATATGTTCCCATCCTAAAGGAGAAATATGCTTCATATACAATTCATTAACTTCTTCTGTTTCTTTTAGTTTCTCAATAGCTTTAGGTAAATATAATGTATTCCAAAGAGTTATTGAATTTATAATCATGCTGAGGGCAGTAGCTCTTTGTACTTGTCCTTGAATATCTTTCTCATAAAGCATTCCGTGCTTTCCAAAAAATAAAGCTCTAGCCAAAGCATTTATTGCTTCACCTTTATTTAATCCAGTATTGATTTTTCTTCTGAAATTCTCATCCGAAAGATAATCTAATATGAAAATTGTTTTTTCTATCTTTCCAATTTCACTTAATGCCTTCGCTAAACTATTTTGTCTTGAATAGGAGCCTAATTTACTCATTATCAATGATGCTGATACTTTACCTTGTTTTATTGAATGGGCAAGTTTCAATATATCATCAAAGTTCTCTTTTATAATATTAATATTTATCTTACCTTTTATAACTGATTGGATATTTTTAAACTCTTCTTTTTTTCAATATAATATAATTTGCAATCTGATATATCTCTAAGTCTTGGTGCAAATCTAAACCCAAGCAATTGAGTTAATCCAAATACTTGGTCTGTATATCCCGCGGTATCAGTATAGTGTTCTTCAATTTCAAGCTCTGTATTATGATTGAGAAGTATATCAACTACATGAATTGCATCCCTTGAATTTGTATTTATAACTCCAACTCCAAATCTAGAATATTGGTCACTTACAGCTGAATACATAGTTACGCCTTTTTCAAATCCATAATGTGGATTATAAGATGCATTTAAAGTTTCAACACCTGTTATAACTCTTACACCATCTGATGATGAAGTAGTACCATCACCCCAATATCTAGCGTAAGGTTGCTTATGCTGACAGTTAATAATCTCTACCATAGCTTTATCTAAATTATCATCGCTCATTCTCCAATTAGCAACATTGCTCATCTGTTTATATGTTATTCCTTTTACTGCTTGCTCCATTTTTTTAAGACCTATATTAGTACCAAGCCCCATAAGAGTCGCTATTATACAACTTCTTTCAGTATCTTTAGGTTCTTTATTAGTTGAAGTATGTATTAACTTTTTATCAAACATTGTATGTTTGCAAGTATCTA
>JBLHPD010000302.1:0-4685 GCA_047624165.1 Clostridium sp.
TTTAGGTAGACAAGCTAAACTAGAAGCAATCATTCAGACTAAGAAAATCAAAAACCAACGCCAAGGCACATTCCTTCACCAAGCGCGTCGCGCTAAGGTTCAGGAACGTCGGCAGCACGAAACGTTAACTGAAATACTTTCGAGATAAGTGCTAAATAAATGTGTTCTTTTCAAATACATTTATTTCACGTTCCATTGGTATATGGATAAGAGGATAATATAATAAAAGTAGGGAGCAGAGATATGAATAGGATTGAAACACTTAGAGAATACATTGATAAAATATTATTAAATATGCAGAATGTTGAAGAACGTAGATGTGCATATGTTCATCTTTATGGAGTTTCCCAATATAGTGCGATGATTGCACTAAAAAGAGGAGAAAATAGCGAACTTGCTACATTGTCAGGTATGCTACATGATTTATATTCTTACAAAACTATGATTAGTGAAAACCATGCACATAATGGAGCTGATTTAGCAATGTGTATTTTGAGTGAATTGAAATTGACTACGAAGGAAGAAACAAATTTAATATGTTCTGCTGTATATAATCATAGTGATAAAGATACGGTCCATTCAAAGTTCGATGAAATATTAAAAGATGCTGATGTATTTCAACATAACCTTTACAATACGACACTTTGCATAAAAGATACGGAAATGTTGAGATATGTGAACTTGCTCAAGGAATTTGGGTTGAGTAGTGATTTCAGGCATATTCTTTAATTTAATTTTAGCTATGAAAGTTTTGGATAGTACTAATTTATAGTGTAGTGCTGACGGACTCCAGTTAACAAAATGTTGCCGTTCGCCTTGGCTGGAGACTCCTTTGAGGAAGGGCAAGCTATGTTGGCAAGTGTATCCTACAAATTAAGAAAATTAACCAACGCCAAGGCACATTCCTTCACCAAGCGCGTCGCGCTAAGGTTCAGGAATGTCGGCAACACGAAACGTTATATGAAATGGCAATATCGGGGATGTTCTATGGAGCCTCAATATTTTGTTTAAATAACATCAGAATTTAGTAATCATGTCATCAAGATAGGTTTTCGGCTTAATAGTTCAACTTAAATAAGTTATAATTTTCATTTTATATAAAATCTTATTTCAGAATTTAAAACACTTAAAAATAGGACCAGTTTTTTTAAAGATTGACCAATCCTCCAAGTGAAGAAAAGCATAAAAAAATACTAGAAAAAGTTATAAGTCTTTAGTTGCATTAGATGAAAATAGCAACAAAGCAATTGTACTTTAGTGAGTTGCAGTAAGCGAGTAATGAATACAAAAATTGATGATACATAGAAGCTTTTTTACTATTTCAATCGGCTAACAATATAAAAGGTGTTTTATGGGAGGTAATAAATAATGAAAAAACTGTTTTTATTGATATCTGTTATATATGTTGGAATTTCCTTTATGGGATGTACAAGAGAGCCAAGTACACAGATTCCTATTGAGAAACCGAATATTGTAAATGTTAAAATCGAAAATACAGAAGAGTTTGATATAACTGACTGGAAACCTACCCCATATGAAACTGTCAATAACTGTGATGGTGTTACTATGACTGTAAATAAAGGAACCGAGTCCTCTACCAAATTGACGGTGGCATTTAAAAATAGCTCCAGTAGTCAGTGTATCTATGGCGAAGACTTTTGGCTGGAAAAGAGAATCAATGGAAGATGGTATCAGGTTCCTGTCATTATAGAAGGCGATTACGGATTTAATCTTGTTGGCTATAATTTGAATTCGGGAAATACTGGTGAATGTGTAGTTGATTCTCACTGGCTCTATGGAAGTCTTGATACAGGTGAATACCGCATATTGAAAAGTATATTGGATTTTAGAGGTTCAGGAGATTATGATACTTACTATTTGGCCGCAGATTTTACAATTGATTAACCGAATAAAATGAGTATGCTCTTTTGCTTATTTATTACATACTTTATAAGTGATTTAAATCTTATCGAGTAAGAAAACCAGTGGGAAATGAAGTATCAACTCAAACTGTAAGTGTTTGTAAATATGAGTATAATTACTGATTGTTAGGTCGAAACATTCTTATTTTGCGTTGTCCGTAGTGAAATTAATTTCATAATTGATAAAATCTGTTTAATATCAGAAGGTAAAGTGAGTTGCCACTTCCTATAACAAAAAACTCCAGTTCGTTTTGGCATGAAAAGACTGCCAAAACACATTCTTTCGCCAAGCGCGGTAACGCTATGGCTCAAGAACGTCGGGAGTAAGAAACGTTAGATGAAATGGCATATTAATGAAGTTCTAGTTCCTCTTTAAAGTTTTTATTAATAAACATTTGTAATATATTTTATAGTATTTATAATCTGTAAATGTGAGGTAGAATAGTTATGATAATTAACACAGCAACAATAATATATTTTTCACCAACAGGCACAACTGAGAAGATTATTAATTCAATTGCAAAAGGCATGGGTATATTTAGTAATAATACAATTGATATAACCTCTTTTAAAGTAAGAAGTACAGTTGGCCCTCTAATTGATGGGGATATAGTTTTAATTGGTGTGCCTGTTTATGAAGAAAGAATCCCCAAAATTCTATATCCTTTTTTAACAAGTCTAAAAGGTAACAAAAAACCAGTTGTACTGGTTGCTGTTTATGGCAATATTGGTGAAGGTATAGTTTTAAATGAGCTTAATTTTATAACTAAAAATTCAGGCTTTAAAGTAGTAGCAGCGGGTTCATTTATAGGAGAGCACTCATTTTCCACAAAAGAAGTACCTGTAGAAGAAGGGCGTCCCAATTATGAAGATTTAAGTAAGGCAGAAGAATTTGGAAGAAATATAATCAAAAAAATGCAAAATATAAAAGATTTAAATGATACTTTATTGGAAATTCCACAAGGCAAGTTACCGTTAATGGCGAAGATTTTGCCTCAAAATAGTGCTAGGATATTTACAAAAACACCTTTTGCAGATATGAGTATATGTAATCATTGTGGTGCATGTGTAAAACTATGTCCAATGAATGCAATTAACAAAGATACTTTGAATATAAGTGAAAAACAATGCCTTCGTTGTTTTCGTTGTGTGAAGAGATGTCCTAAAAAAGCCAGAAAAATTATCTATAAGCCAAAGTTTCTCGTATCTAAAATATTGACTACAAAAAACAAAATCAAAAGAGAACCCAACATATATTTGTAGTGATATATACATAATATTTTTATTTTAAAACAAAACCAAAGAATTAAAAGGGCATTGTTAACGAATTTAGAGTAGAAAAGAGATGAATATGGAAATGCACCAGATATTGAATTGTATTTAAATGCAGACCCAGAGAATTTCAAGTATGAGATGTGGACTCCAGTTGTGAAAAAGGAGAATTAGATATGGCTCATTTGGTATATTGCGATGAAAAAGAAAAGGTATTAGAAAAAATATTGGATAGTTCTAAAACAATAATTATCAGAGCAGCTGCAGGAAGGAAAATTCCTCATATTAGAGTGTTGGATGGTGAGAAACTTTACTTTATGAAAAAAGGCACAGCCAAAATCTCGGCAACTGCAACTGTGAACTCAGTTCAAAATCTCATTAAATTGTCGGAAGATGAAATAGTAAAGGTGCTTGCCAATAATGAAGGAAAATTAAATTTATCAAAAAAGCAACAAGAGCGTTGGCATAAAAAATGTATGTGCTTGGTAGAGTTTGAGAATGTGAGTGAAATCCCCCCAATTGACTTTGACCATCAGGGTAATATGGATGATTGACTTATTGTTGAAAAAATTGAAGATGTAGTTATTGGCACAAGCATTCCATATAATTATGACAAATCGAAATTTTAGGAGGTGTTGCTATGGCAATGTGGAGTCCGTGGCGTGGATGTCATAAATATAGCGAAGGCTGTAGTTACTGCTATATTCATAAAGGTGATGCCAAAAGAGGAGTAGACACAAATACTATTGTAAAAACAGATAATTTTAATGCGCCTGTTGCAAAGAATAAAAAAGGTGAATATAAAATTAAATCAGGTCAAGCCGTGTACCTATGTTTTTCTACAGACTTTCTTATTGAAGAAGCTGACGAATGGAGAAATAAATATTGAAGAATATCTGAACGATGTTGAATTGGTTGTAGTTGGTGGTGAATCTGATAAAAATGCAAGACCGCTGAATTACAATTGGGTTTTATCTATTCGAGGGCAGTAAATAACTAAAGGAGTCCGTTTTGAGTTTAAACAATGTGGAACTTGCTTTATCAAAGATGGTAAGGAATAAACACTTAATGTCAGAGATTTATGCAGCCAAGCAAGAAAATCAAATATTGACTGTTAATTACACGTTTAAAAAGGGGATACAGGGTATGTGCATAATGTGAAGTTATGTTAATTCGATAGCTTCCTAAAACTTAAATTCAAGGTACCCAGAAGTTTCCTTAAATTTAATGCCTTATTCACTAAAGATGGTTTTAGGCAGTGGGAATTTATAGGATAGTACCTAAGGACTTCATCTAACAAAATACTCCCGTTCGCTACGCACATTTGTCAGCCTAAGCTAGGAGCTATGTTAGGCTGGCTAACGTCGGGAGTAAGGAACGTTAAGTGACATTGCGAATATGAGCAAGGCGCTGTGGGTCATTTTTTAAAAGACGCAATTAAAATTCATTTTGTAAATCATATAAAAAAAAGGCATTCTCTCAAAACTTAAA
>JBLHPD010000303.1:0-4684 GCA_047624165.1 Clostridium sp.
TTCTTTATTAGTTGAAGTATGTATTAACTTTTTATCAAACATTGTATGTTTGCAAGTATCTATTAATATATCTGATAAATTTACTCTAGGCATTAAATTATAAATTTTAGCAGATAATTTTTTTGCCTCATCTGGAACTGCTTTCTCTAATTTTGATAATACAAATTTATTATTTTCTATTGATACACCTTTAAGTTTTTTTATATTATCAGATACGTATTTTAATTTGTTATTTAATAGGGTCAATCTATCAGTTAAGTATTCTTCAACATCTAAAGGTACTTTAAAATCAATACTTTCTTCTTTGTATTTTAGCCATTCTGATTCATTCATAAGATACTCTTCAAATGGGATATGCTGCTTACTTCCGATAATAGATATATCTCCAGAACGAATGGCATTTTTAAGTTCAGTGAATGCTGCTAATTCATAATATTTTTTATCTATATTTCCCTCTTGGTCATAAACATATTCTTCCCATTGACTAGTTACAAAATCTAAAGGAGCATCATTTGGCATCTTTCTTTTACTTGTGTTGTTAACTTCTTTTATAGTTTCTAATGCTTTTAATATAGGTGTTCCTGACTTAGATGCTTTAAATTCAAGCACCTTTAATAATCTAGGAGTATACCTTCTAAGATTACTATACTTTTTAGCTATTAAATCTAAAGTGTTATATTCTTTAGGTCTAGTAATTTCAGATATTTCGGCTATTGAATGTACAAATGCTTCCCAGGGCATGATATTTTCGATATTCTTAAAATCAACTGAAGTTTTCCCTTCTTCTTTGGTTTTAATTATCAAATTTCCAAGCTCCACATAATTGTGAAGACCTAAATTTGCTTTTTTTCCATTTTTTTTAATAAGATTCTCTTGCTCTTTTTTACCAAATGATTGAATGTTTTGTACTTGAATATCATGTATTTGAATCGCTTTATCTATAAGCTTTTCACAAAATTTAATTAAATATATTGAAAGAATAGAATATCTTTTTTTAGCATCAAACCTTTTAAAATCATACGCTTCATATTTTGAACCCAATTTACATAACTCTTCAATTTTATTATTATGAATACTACTTAAATCAATATTTTCTAACGCTAGACTACGAATGTATTCAATTCTATCAGCAATTTCATTAAAAGTTTTTGACGATGACTTGCCTGGTACTGCACGTAACCATGATAATTTAGTTTTTATATCTCCATCCTGAACTGTTATTAAATTATCTAATTGCTGTTTGTTTGCAATAGTTACTGAATTATCTATTAAATTAAAAATAGAATCTTGAATATCCTCTTTAACTTGCCAAACTATTTGTTCAATACTTCTTATTGAAGGAATTATTACTTTGTTTTTTCTTAATATATCAAGTGCATAGTTTACAAGCCTAAAAGAATTAGTTTCACTTTGAGTTATTAGCATGAGTTCATCAAACAAAAATGTTTCTATATTTTTATTATATTTTTTATAATTAAATAATTTACAAATAGATTCTAAATGCTCATATTTAGTATTTTTTCTATTAAAATATTTATAAAAATCCTTTGAATCTACATCTAATTGATTAGCAACATAATGTATTATTTTCATAGGTATATTTGTGAATTCAACTAATGGCCATCCTGAATGTCTTAAAATAGTTAATTGTAATACAAACCCAAGTTTATTATAATCAAGCCTATAAGTACTTATTATATCGATATCTTCAACACTTAAAGTATAGTAATAAACTAGTTCCTTTTCTGTTATATCATCTGAAATCTTCATTAATTCAGCTCTTTGGTTAGTTGTTAATAATTCTCTTCTGTTTAAGTACATAATAAAATCCTTTCTAGAATTGAACTATAGAATATAGTTCATCCTTTTGCTCTTGATTTATTCCTATATACTTTAAAGTAATAGTTTGGTTACTGTGGTTAAATGTATCCATTATGAGACCAATATTGTAACTGCTTGCCTTGTATGTCCAATACCCCCAACTTTTCCTCAAAGAATGTGTTCCAAAATTCTCTATGCCTAGTGAATTAGCAGCATTTTTTAATATCCTATAGGCTTGTACAGTACTTATATGCCCACCTTTTTTACTAATAAATATATACTCATTAAGTGTAAGTTTAGATTCTATAATGTAATTTTTTAATGCACATTTTATTTCTTTATTCAATTTTATTTTCTTTTCTTTACCAGTCTTCTGCTCATTTAATGTGAAATATTCTTTAAATTTTATATTCTCATTGAATATGTCAGAAACTTTAACTTTAACTACATCACCAATTCTTAATCCAGTATTCAATTGAAATTTACATAACAGCCAGTCTCTATCAATTTTACCTTTTAAAAATATAAGTAAATCATTTATTTTCTTTTTATCTCGTATAGGTTCTACTATCAAATTTTTCCACTCACTTTCTCTTTTGCTCTATGTAATATTTACTACTTATATAATATAAAACATTACATAAAAATGCAAAAGAAAAAAAGCTTCGTTATAAAAATTAACTGAAGCCTAGATGTATCAATAGGTAACGATATATTTAGTAATGTAATATTTATTGTATTTTATTACATTAGAATTTTTAGGGAACCAACTACATTTACTATATATTTACTTAAATGTTAATCAAGTTTTCTTAACGGTACTTTTGCACAAATTGCGAGCCCTACCCCTAGTACACTTCGAGTGCTTGTCCTTTCCTTGAGGACCCCAGAGCACTACCCCAGCAAATACCACTTGTGGTAAAAACCCTAGGAATCTACATAATAAAGCTCGTGTTTTCATTAAAATAGCGAATATAAAATTAAATCATTAGTCCAAAACCTACGAGCAGCTATTTTATGAGAAAACCGTTAGCTGATGCAAGAAACCTTCACACTTAAGATAACCACTACACCATTTTTATTTCTGAGAAAAGAAAAAATGCTTGTACTATCAAAACCCAGTATACCAAGTATATAAACCTATTCTACAATTACTAATTATTTAAAACTAAATCTAACTTTAAAATCAATATAAAATATAACTAATGTAAAGATATCAAAATAAAATATTAAGTTTTTTAAAATCAAGATGTATAGAAGATAAAAACAAGTCCTGCGGCAATGCCGCAGGACTTGTTACCCCTGGGGGAAGGGGGGATTAATTTCTTTGCTTTGGACAAGTTTACTGACTGCGGGTAAGACTAAATAAAAAACGAATGCTTCGGTAATTTAATAGAAAATTTTACTTATGGGCAGTGAGTAAGATTGTCCAAAGCTTCCTTGACCCCAGAGCACTACCCTAGAAACTCCCCTTTGGGGCTGGGGGGATAAGTTCATAAAAATTAAAACAGCTCAATTTTTGCAGGGGCCCTAGAGGAATACCCATGAGAGAGCAAATATTGAGATGGTTTAATTTACCTCCGATTTTATTAATACCACTTGCTACTCTTCTACTTTTAAATTATTTATGCAATACTCCACCATAACATTTACTAATTCATTTCTGCTATACCCGGATTTCTTACAAGCTTTATCCAGCTATTTTAATTTATCAGACTCCATATATACGTTGAATACCTTCTTACCTTTTTTATCATCAGTCTTCTTTTTTAATACAAATGTAGTATCTATACTTTCACTCGCAACTTTAGTATTTTCTACTTCAGTTTTCTTTTCATTATTAATATTAATATTACCTTTTAAATTATCTTTAAAATTATTAGCCATTCTAAACACTCCTTATATATATAAGTATTACATACTAATACTTAATACTAATACTATATATTAATATTAAATTTAGTATTTGACATAAAATATTATTAAATACGCTTTAGTATCTCATAATATAAATCAGTATAAGCTTTAGCATGCTTATCACTGTATTCTTGTATAGTTTTATTCATTGCCGTTGCCTCTTTATACTTAACACTATCAAATATTATTGTATCGAATATATTGTCCTTTAAAACTTCCTCAGTTACCTCTGTAAATTGTCTACTAAATACTGTTCTTTTCTCAAATCTATTTCTAAGTATCCCTATCAATTTTAATTTTTTTAGCATTCTATTTTCTTCTAATTCATTTACCATTTTATTTACCATATTAAGCCCTTGTAATGCACTTGGACTATTATCAATTATCTCCATATAATAATTGCTCATACATAAACTATTTTGCACCATCATACCTAAAAATGGAGAATTATCTATAATGATAAAATCGTAGTCATGTGAAAAATTACTGTATTTAAATTTTAAAATATGTTCTGGGCATTTCTTATTATAAAGTTCTCTTTCCAATACACTACTTTCTATAGTGTTAGGGATAACGTGGATATATTCATTATATTCTGCTATGCAATCGCTAAAACCTACCTTAGGATTAGAATATAGATCATACATAGTAAATTTATTTTCAACATTTAGAATCTGCGATAAGCTGCTTTGACTATCATTATCTATTAGCAGTACTTTATGTTTTTGATGTGCTATTTCTCCTGCTAAATTTATCGCTGTAATTGTTTTACCTACGCCACCTTTAACATTAATCAATGAAATTACCGTCATATCCTCACCTCTTTAATTTGTATTTACCACTATCATATACCATCAATATTTACATGTAAATATAATAGCTATTACTAATAGTAATATATAGTATTAAGATATAATACTATTATTTAATACTAACATTAATACTA
>JBLHPD010000304.1:0-4543 GCA_047624165.1 Clostridium sp.
TTACAAAGCTACTACATAAGTATCTATTAAATTGATTTTAAGAACTTTACGTAAACATCTTTGTGAATAAAAACACAAAAATATTAGACTGTAGATTCCCTTCTAAGAGCATCTTTAAGTCTAAAAACAAATTTCTCAGTACTATTCATGTTTAATTTAAATATATTTAATTATCATCATGATTACTGCCTTATATAATTGATATATAATGAAATAAGCCACTTTAATAGATTTAATTTAGGGTATGAATTAGTAGTAAAATATTTTCTGTAGAACCTTATAAAATTAAACCCTTAGGTTAAAAATTAACATAAATAAAATATTTTATATAGCACTGCTTTGCTGTATAAGAGCCATAATATTGATTCAATAAATTGAATAAAAAAAGAGACTGATTAAATAAGTCTCTTTTCAAGTTAATATCTTAAAATAATGTCTATTGTACCACTAGTTTTTTCGTTACTGAACCTAAATCAGAATTTATTTTCATAAAATAAATGCCTTTTGAATAATTAGTCAAATCAAGTTTATAATTATTTTCAATAATATTTGATTTACGCATAATAAGCTTTCCTGTAATGTCATAGATATCAAATTTAACTTCTGTAATGCTTTTCATTTTGATATTAAAAATGCCGTTAGAAGGATTAGGATAAATAGTAATATTATCATTTAAAAAATCAACTTCATTTACGTTTAAAGCTTCTGAACAATTATAAATTACAACATCATCAACGAACCAACCTGTAACACCATTACAGCCATCACTTCCAAGTTCCCATCTTAACTTAAGTGAAGTATTCGGCCCTACGCCAAGAATGGATAAATTAACCACTGTTACACCCCATGAACTGTAATCATACGACCCTTGATCTATTCCGGAAAAAACCTCTTCTCCCTTCATAGGATTGTCATTGTTTTCAGTACTTAAGATACTATTGTATGAATTTTTTGAAAAGGCATAAGACGGTATTGCTAGCCATGGATCTCCATTTAAACTATATTTAAGGTTACCTCCATCATATGCATATTCAGTAGAGATACTATGTAAAAAGGCTAATTCAAAATCGCCATTATTATAACTTGGCATGCTAATAGTTGGGCTTTCTATACGAAGAATACCATTTTGAAGATCCGTAATGCAATCTCCAATTACCGGAGTTGGAGCAAAAAGAGCTTTTCCAGGTCTTTGTTTGGGCAGGGTTGTTTCAATCTTCCAATCTCGAGGCTCCCAAGTACTTGGCTTGCTTGGAATATTTGATACGGCCCATCCATTAGGTATCCCATTTTCCCAATCTTCATAAAATATAGCATTGTTAAAAGCAGCATCACATAATGGGTCAACCGGTCCGAGAATTGGGAAAAATGTACAATTAACCGAAGCTCGTAATTCTACGGCAGCAATTGCCTTAATTACATCATCATAATCACTAGCAGTAATGATACTTCCAGATGAGCCTGCTGGTATTTCCGTAGTAGACAAACCCTCTAAATTGATACTAATCAAATCATTACAAGCCGCTTCAAGTGCGTCAGCAAAATCAGAGTAGCCACTGGTAGATGTTAAATATTGACTTTGAGCCCTCCAAATAATATGAGCAGCTTTAGTAAAACCTAATCCAGATATATTTTGATCATTATATACTCCTCCATCAACCAATAATGCATAAAAATGATTAATGATACCCGAATTATAATGCACACCACCACTATCAGCACCATTTGGATCGCAAAAATATTCAGGATCACTTACTTTACCAGGACTGCCAAAACAGGTTGGCTTCCACATATCTCGAAATGGTACTGGTATTCCTTCAGCAGTAACATCTTCCCCAATCATCCACCTATCAGAACTACTACAAGCTATTCTCATATTCTTATTCTCACCAGCATCTTCATAGTTATTCAGCTGATCTATGGTTTCTCCCCAAATATCAGACAGTGCTTCACTAATAGCACCAGGCTGAAAGGCATAGACCAAATTACAGGTGTATTCTGTGTAGGCATGACCCCATTCATGCGCTACCACGTCATCAGCCGCCATACCATCACAATAATTAGTTGTAGCGCCATTCCAATTAGCATTTGGACAGTTTATTCCAGGATCATTATTTATCGTAATCATTTCTGCATCAGCATTGTCAAAAGATATAAAATTAAAGGCATTTTTAAAAAAATAATACACATGACCAGCTGTTTCCACCTCATTTCTTTGCCATTGTGTAAGCGTAGCTGTTGGATCTCCCTCTGAGTAAACTTTATTGCCTGAATTCCCTTCATAAAGAGATCTTTTTAAAGCATGGGGCATGCCTGTAAATTGTTCTACAAGCTTTCCTGTATGCGCGTCTATAAAAAGGTATTCTCGGACATCTGCATCATTTCTCACTTCAATTCTATAGGCTAAATGATTGGATGTAACAGTACCTTGGACTAACCCTTTAGGAAAAACATATAACGTATTTGAAATTACCTTAAGAGGAACTCCTGAATAATTTATATTTTGTTCATATACCAATTTTAAAGCAATACTATTTGCTTGCTCTTGATCAAGATTGGCTTCTGTGTTAATATTTATAGCCGGTATAATATTACCATTTATCGAGCTTAAATCCTCTTTTTTATTGAAATGAAACCGCAACTCAGCGTCATACACAGGAACGTTTTTATAATATTGTTTTAAGGAATATTGCTTTAATCCGTAGTTATCAGTATTAACAATGCCTGATGAAAAAGATTCATTTATATTTTCAATACCATAAATCGATTTGTTAGTATTTAAAAAATTATCAACTTTTTCTTTTAAACTATTTCCACTTAAATACATTGGTTTATTTACAGGAAACTTAACGAAACTAGGTATCCCTAAATTTTTATTGATTGTAATTTTTACCTGAGTTGATTTTTTAAAATTATCAATGGATTTTTGAATATTTTCTTGAGCGCTAATAGCCAGAGAGAAAAAAAATAAAGGAAATACTAAAAAGTAAGTTTTTTTCATATTAAATATTTTAAAATGAAATTTATTTTTAATAGTGCATAGCTTGTCTTACGAGGATGACTTTAAGAGCAAATTGTTAAATAATTCTATTAAAAACTAAATTTTGACAAAAATATTTTATTTTAACTCAATTAATATTCTAGGAAACGTTACAAAATAGCTACAAATAAAATATATTCGATTACAATGTTACTACATCCGATATTAACTGACTGTTATAGTGTGTTTTAATAAAGAAAAGAAGGTGCTATCCTTTTACAGGCTTTTAAAGTATGAAAGAAGGTTTTCATCTCTATCAATTTCAAGCTTTTTTCGCAGTCTAAATCTGGCCATGTTAATAGTTTTAACCGTTTGATGGGTGATGGCAGAAATTTCTTTTGTAGACATATTTAGTCTAATAAAAGCACAAATTTTAATTTCGTTAGGAGTTAAATCCGGGTGTGCCTTATGGAGTTCTTTGTAAAATCTTTCATGCACTTCTTTGAATCTAATTTCAAATTCATCCCAGATTTTTGTAGTTGAGTTTTGTCTGATTTCATTAATTATTTGCTGAATTAAATCTTTATTGTCCTTTTTAGCATCTGGTTTTAATTCAATTAATTTTTTGGAAATTGTTGTGATGAATTCATTTTTCTCCATTAAATACATCATGTTAGAAGTAAGTTCCTTTTTCTTATATTCTAAATCTTGATTTAGTTTCTTTTTCTCTAATTTTAGATTTTCTTCTTTTAATTTAAGTTTAGCATTTTTAATTTTTTGATTTCTATATAACAAAATCAAAATAATTACCAGTAAAACTGAAAAACCTGCGACCGCACCATATTTTAATTCTCTATTTCTATTTCTGACTTCTTGATATATTCTGTCTATTTCGTTTTTTCTCAGGATTTCATCAAACTCATTTTGCATTTTGAGTTTTGTTAACTGTTTAATGTCATATTCGTCTCTATATTCTTCATTACTATTAATGTACATTTTATAGTACACAAGTGCCGAATCAATATTCCTCTCATTACTATAGATATCACCTAATATTTTGGCATTTTTAAATAGGTTCAACTTATAAGAATTCTTTTTTGATAATTTAACTGCACTCATGGCGTATTTCTTAGCACGATTATTATCACCTTTAATAAAATATACTTGTGCCGCATTTGAATAAATGGCTGCCCGATAATATGAAGAAGGGCCTGCATTAAAAGAATCACTTTTGTCCTCCAGTGCATTTAATGCCATATCTAAATATTCTAAAGCAAGATTATTTTCTTTATTTTTTAGATGTATCTCTGAAATAGAATTATATACATACGCCAAACTAACCCAATTTTCATTTTTTAAATGATAACTTAATAAATTTAAATAACCCTCTATGGCTTCTTTATCGTTCCCAATAATACCTTTTATTAATGCAACATTACCGAGTGTATAGATTGAATTAGCTTCGTCATTATTTTTTAGAAACAAAGAATAAGCTTTTTTATAATTAGATTCTGCATCATCATAATCCTGCATTTCCATATATAGATACCCTATATTATTGTAGAG
>JBLHPD010000305.1:0-4508 GCA_047624165.1 Clostridium sp.
AATGTGCTTATTTATTCAAATGAATAATAGTGAAGAAATTTCATTCAATGTTATAATAATAAATTTCCCTTATGAAAAGTTACTACTTTCACTGATGATAATTTATATTTTAATATATAGGATCATGATTTTTATAGGAGATAGAAAGAAGATATCAACACTTATATATACTGTTGATATAATAAATAAAAGTTATAAAAAAACTATAAAGGCATTTTTAGATACAGGAAATGAGCTTCGAGAGCCTGTTACTAATTTACCGGTATTGATTGTTGAACGGGATATTTTAAGTGAGGTAATGCTTGAAAAAAATAATACTTACCTCATTCCATATACTGTAGTAAATGGGACTAATGGTAGACTTATAGGGTTTAAACCAGAGTTCATTAATATTCATATCGATAAAAAAAACATTGAAACAAGAGATGTCATTATAGCTTTTTGTGAGTATAAATTAAGCAAAGAAAATGACTATAATGGGCTTATGTCTAGAGGTATACTCATCTAATAGGTAAAAATGCTAGTAATTATTATGTAATAATATAAATAAGGAGGATATTATGTTTAATTTTAAAGTAGTGTTAAACAAGTTGATTGTTAAATTTAAAGTTTTATCAAATAATTTGTTTTATATAGGGGGGAATGATGCACTACCTCCTCCTTTAACTAAGGATGAAGAATATGAATTAGTAACAAAGCTCGATACTGGAGATAAAAAGGTGAGAGCCACCTTAATTGAAAGGAATTTAAGGCTAGTAGTATATATAGCAAGGAAATTTGAAAATACAGGTGTAAATGTTGAAGATTTAATTTCTGTAGGAACCATAGGACTTATAAAAGCAGTTAATACATTTGATCCTGAAAAACAAATTAAGTTAGCTACATATGCTTCAAGATGTATTGAAAATGAAATTTTAATGTATCTTAGGCGAAATAGTAAAATTAAAACTGAAATTTCTTTTTATGAGCCTCTAAATGTTGACTGGGATGGTAATGAATTATTGCTATCTGACATTCTTGGTACGGACAATGATGTGGTTTACAATATAATTGAAGAGGATGTAGATAAACAATTACTTTGGCTTGCTATGCAACGTTTAAATTCAAGAGAAAAAGAAATTGTGCAATTAAGATTTGGTTTAAATGGAGCCATAGAAAAAACACAAAAGGAAGTGGCTGATATACTCGGAATATCACAATCTTATATATCAAGACTTGAAAAAAGAATTATAAAAAGGTTAAAAAAAGAAATTAATAAAATGGTGTAAGAGACATGAAAATAAATAACAAGTCAAAGATGCGACGGATATTTTGTGCCAGACAACGGGATCTGCCGAGGTCGTATGACGCAAAATAGGCTCGTATACTGACTTGTTATTTATTTTCATGACGATTAGGTTGTCTGTAGTATAAAAAATAAATCATAAGGACATAATTTAGATGCGATTACTCTGAAGGGAATGATAACCTTATGATGTTCAATAAAGTAGAAATATGTGGAGTAAATACATCAAAATTGCCAAAATTAAAAGAAAAAGAAATGAAATCGCTACTATATAGGATACAAAATGGCGAGCACGCATGTAGAGACCAAGTTATTGAAGGAAACCTGAGATTGGTTTTAAGCGTGATAAAGCGTTTCAATAATCGAGGAGAAAATGTAGATGATTTATTTCAAGTAGGCTGTATTGGTTTAATGAAGTCCATTGATAATTTCAATTTAAGTTTAAATGTTAGATTTTCAACATATGCAGTCCCTATGATTATTGGCGAAATAAGAAGATACCTTAGAGATAATAACTCTATAAGAGTTAGTAGGTCACTACGGGATATTGCATATAGAACATTGCAAGTAAGAGATAGATTGGTTAATGAGAACAATAAAGAACCCACTGTAACTCAAATAGCAAAAGAGCTAGAATTGCCTAGAGAAGACGTGGTATTTGCACTAGATGCGTTGCAAGATCCTGTGTCTTTGTTTGAACCAATTTACAATGATGGTGGAGATGCGATTTATGTAATGGATCAAATAAGTGATACTAAAAACTTAGATGATACATGGCTTGAAAATATAACAATTAAAGAAGCAATGAAAAATTTAAATGGCAGAGAAAAGCTAATCTTAAATTTACGGTTCTTCGATGGAAGAACTCAAATGGAAGTAGCTGATGAAATAGGCATATCCCAAGCGCAGGTGTCAAGATTAGAAAAAACTGCATTAAAGCATATGAGAAAGTATGTATAGGGTCCTTTAGATGGGCCCTTTTTTTTGAATCAATTTTAGAATATGATATTAGGCGTATTTAAATAATAAAAAATGTTCTAATTAAAATAATATTTTTAATTGCTAATGAATATAAATAATATAAATGTATTTATAAAATAGACTAGCATGGGGGGTAATAAAATGGAAAGCCTAATGTACGCATTAAATAATTTAAGACAGATGGAAATTATAGATATAAATTCAGGTTCAAAAATGGGTTATATAAAGGATTTAAGAGTTGATTGTGAAGAAAATAGAATTATTTCGATTCTAATGCCAACTCAGAAGTCATCTTGGTTCAATAAAAATAATAGCATTGAGATACCTTGGGAGAAAGTAAAAAAAATTGGTGTGGATGTTATTCTTATAGACGGCAGCGATGTAAACATGGGAAATGATGAGTAAGGCACATTCAAGTAAATAACATGCCTCTGTGCTTGTTATTTATTTTTATGTCCCTAAACTATTTAAATTTATATAAAAAAGTGTATAATGTTATTATATTTGCTAAGTATACTAGAAAAAGGGCGTGAAGAACATTGAAGTGTCCATATTGCAGTTGTGAAGAAAGTAAAGTGGTTGACTCTAGGTCAACAGAAGATAATATTGCAACTAGGCGAAGGCGTGAGTGCTTAAGTTGTTTTAAACGATATACCACTTATGAGAAAGTTGAAGATATACCTATTTTAGTAATAAAAAAGGATTCTAATAGAGAATATTTTGATAGAACAAAAATAATAAATGGTCTTATGAAGGCCTGTCAAAAGAGGCCAGTATCAAGAATGCAAATTGAAGATATTTGTGACAAAGTAGAAAAACAGTTAAATAATGAAATGCTTACAGAAGTAAAATCTGATTATATAGGAGAAATTATCATGAGTATATTAAAAAATGTGGATGAGGTTTCTTATGTAAGGTTTGCTTCAGTTTATAGGCAATTCAAAGATATTAACACGTTCATGGAAGAAATACGAAAATTAATGTCTAACGAATAAAAATGCCCTTAGGCATTTTTTTTGCATTTCACAAAATAATAAATGGGGTGTATTAATGGAAATTGAGGCTATTAATAATTATGAATTTATAAAGTTCGAGTATGGTAATGCAGTGGTTTTATTCTCAACTGCAAAGAATGAACTAAACTTTAATAAAAATACTGAAGAAGGTTTATTAAATATAGAAAAAATCAGGACACATTACCATTTACAAAATATTGGCTATTTAAATCAAATCCACAGTGACTTAATTTTCGATTATGATGGTATTACTAAGGATGGGGATGCTTTAATAACACATAAAACAAGAACAGCTATAGGTGTGTTTACAGCAGATTGTGTTCCAGTAATTTTGGTAGACACAAAGAAAGGTGCGATAGCTGCCATACATAGTGGTTGGAAAGGTACAAAAGCAATGATCGTAAGTAAAACTATTGAAAGACTGCAAGAGAATTATGGTTCAGAAGCTAAGGATATTAGAGTTTACATTGGACCACATATAGGAGGCTGTTGCTATGAAGTTAGCAGTGAACTAATAGAAGAGTTTACTCGCGAAGATATTTATAGTAATATTATTATTAGTAATATTAATAAATTGGATCTAGAAAAATGCATTCTGGCACAGCTTGTGGAAAAAGGTATTAAAGAAGAAAATATTAGTACTACCAATACTTGTACTGCCTGTAATAAACAATATGAATTATATTCATATAGAAATAGTTTGAATAAGCAAGGGAGGATGTTTTCTTTTGTTTATTTAAAGGAATAAATATGGAGGGATTAACATGGCTGAGGAAAAAATATTAGTGGTTGATGATGAAGAACATATACAGGAATTAATTAAATTTAATTTGGAGAAGAGTGGTTATAAAGTTATATGTGCCGATAACGGTATAGATGCTTTAAAACTAGCAAAAGAACAATTGCCACAATTAATGTTACTAGATTTAATGTTACCTGGAATGGATGGCTTGGATGTGTGCAAGGAAATTAGAAAAGATTCAAATATGTCGAATATGCCAATAATAATGATAACAGCAAAAGGGGAAGAAATAGATAAAATTATAGGACTTGAGTTAGGTGCAGATGATTATATTACAAAACCCTTCTCAGTAAGGGAGCTAGTAGCAAGAATTAAAGCAATACTTAGAAGAACCGCTATGCAGCCAGTTGAAAAGACTTTTAAAATCGGGAATTTAGCTATTGACTTTGGTAAGCATGAAGTTATTAAAAATGAAATAAAAATT
>JBLHPD010000306.1:0-4497 GCA_047624165.1 Clostridium sp.
CTTTGCTTTTTAAGCCATTATATTACATGGATATTGGAACTTTAAATATCGAACAATCTTCCAAATTAAATAGAAATGAACTGAAGGCCAATTATGACTATGTCATTACATATTTAACTCAAAATAAAGTTGAAGAGTTCAATCTTCCAACACTTGCTTCATCTAAAAATGGCAAAACTCATTTTAAAGAAGTTAAAGTAATATTTGATAAACTTAAAATAATTCTATTTTTTTCCATATTAATAAGTATTATAGGTATATTGTTAAATAAAAGTCGCAAAACAATAGGATACTTGTTAAGTAGTTCCATTATACTTTTAGTCATACCAATTATATTGCTAATACCCTTTTTAATTAATTTTGATAAGAGTTTCACAACTTTTCATCATATATTCTTCAAAAATGATTACTGGTTATTTGATCCCCAATATGACCCAATAATATCAATCCTTCCACAGAATTTTTTCTTTCATTGTGCAATATTAATAATTATTTTGATTGCTATAAGTAGCATAACGTTAAGGTGTATATATCATCATCTTCAATAATTTTTTTTCTTTTTAGTCATAGCATTGATTATAGTATTACCTTTATAAACTCCTACTATGGACAAAATGCTCATGGTTACACCTATAGTGATTAAAGTTGTAACATCCCAAGCATATATTCTTTCTCCAAACAAAGATGACATAAAAATCCCTGGAATTCTACCTAATGTTGAGTATATAAAGAAGTCTTTAACCGAAATATTTGATACTCCACATATGTATGCTAATGCATCTTTGGGTATTCCAGGGATTAAATAAAACATAAAAACAACGTTTTTTTTACTCCCTTCTTTTAATATTTTCTTAAAGAATTTTACTTTCTTTTTCAATATCAATTTTTCTACAAGCGGCTTACCATAGTTATTAGAAATAAAATATACTATTATGCTTCCTAAAGTAATTCCCATTAATGATAGTATACTTCCTAAAAAAGTTCCAAAAATATACCCTCCCGCAACTTGTATAAATTCTCCTGGGATAAAAAAAACAACCACTTGTATAACATGCATAAGAATGAAAACTAAAATATTGAAGCTTCCATAAGAAAGAATAACCTCTTTTAATATATTAGGGTTTTTCATTATATATGAATACTTAAAATAATATTCATAGCCAACATATATGAAAACCAGCAAAACTGCAGATAGTACTATATATTGTTTATATTCTGATACCTTTTCTCTAATAGTATTCCATATTCTTCTCATTGTTCTTCATCCTTTTCATTATAATTATATTCAATATTCATCCTTAGTTAGATATATCATTAGTTATTTTGCTTAATTTTCATTAAATTATTCGATTTTAATATTATTTTCTCTTGCATAATAAAATAAATACTGTTGTGCAAACCCTGCAGTATTTTCAAATTTATCTCTAGCAAAAGACCTAATCTTAGGTAAAGACACATCCGGTGCTAAATAAAAAAATTGCATTGCTCTCTTAACCCACACATCCACTGGAAAAGCTGAATATTTTTGCATCGAAAATAACATAATACAATCCGAAACCTTAGGACCAATACCATTAAGTTTTTTTAATTCTTCATGACAAATATCATCTTCTCGTGATTTAATAAATTCCAGACTTACTTCACCTGTATACACCCTATGTACCGTATCCTTTACATATTTAGATCTAAACCCTAACCCACAACTCTGAATATCTTCTATAGTCGCTCCTTCTAAACATTTAACGCCTGGAAACGTGTAGTAGGTTTTGCCTTTATATTCTATTTCTTTTCCCCATTTTTCGCTCAAATTATTTATGGCTCTTTTTATCATGGGGATTCTATTGTTCGAAGAGATTATAAATGATATGGTAAGTTCAAAAGGCTCCTGCTGTAATAATCTAATACCATACCCGAAATCAACAGATTTTTTAAGGAGAGGATCTTTCTGAAATTTCTCCTTTATAGTTGTATAATCCCGCCTTAGATCAAAATAATCACACCAAAGCATATTAAATTCTTGCTCATTTATATTATATATTTTTACCTGATTATCCTTTTTTTCTACTTCTATTACCTTGCCATATGCCACTCCAATGTAATTGCCATTCGGCTCTTTATTCCATCTAAAACATTGGCCACATTCGAATATATGGTCTAATTCAAAATTCTGTACTTCTTTTATAATAATACCTTCATCAAATGATTCAATATTTTTGTAATCCATAATTCTTCCTTTCAATGAGTACAATTATTAACTTTTTGTTCTCTTTTTACAATTTCATCTAATATTTCAGCAGAGGTTTCAATCATAACCCTACAACCAATATCATCGTTTTTATATTTTGCTTTAAGCAACCCGCAATTATTCGTACTTAATTTTGTTTCGAAATTCTGAAAGAATTCCTGGCATAGCTTTTTAACCCTATCCCCTTCATGTGCTTTTTCTTTAGTGAATAATATACCTATAACTGCAAGTGATCCTGTTATCGCTCCACAAACGCTCTCAATACCCATTCCACCACCAAAGGCTGACATAGCTTTAAAAGTATCACTTTTCAAATTCATATTATATTCATCATTTGAAGCGTAAATCATTACCTCCGAACAATTAAAATCATATTCCTTGGTGTAGTATTTATTGATTTTATCCATTAACATACATATCCCCCTTATTGTTTAACTTTATTATATCAAATTAATGCCCATTTTAAAACGAAAAAATAGAATAGGTATTAAAAGTACCCATTCTATAAATTATTCTTATTTAATAAGTTTTGTACACCAAATTATAATCACCATATGTTTTGCCATTAGTCCCTATCCTACCATTTTCATATTCTTTTGATTACTCATTTTACATGCTACAAGATTTACTAAATCTACTGTTCTAGAAGAATAGCCCCATTCATTATCATACCATGCGAGTACCTTTAAAACATTTTTACCTATAACCATTGTTGAAAGTCCGTCAACTATAGATGATCTATCATCACCCTTATAATCAATAGATACTAATGGTTTTTCCGAGTAGCCTAATATGCCTTTAAGCTCATGCTCTGATGCATATTTAAATGCATTGTTTACTTCTTCTACCGTGACATCTTTTGACATCTCACATACTAGCTCTGTTATAGATACCGCAGCTGTTGGAACCCTTAAAGCTGAACCATTGATCTTCCCTGCAAGATTTGGAATTACCTTTGCAAGCAATTTTGCAGCTCCAGTAGTTGTAGGAATTATTGACTCCCCTGCCGCTCTTGCTCTCCTTAAATCTTTATGAGTTTTATCTAATATTTTTTGATCATTAGTATAGGAATGAATTGTTGTCATACTTCCTTTAACTATACCGAATCGTTCATTTAATACCTTAGCAAAAGGTGCAAGGCAATTGGTAGTACACGAAGCATTTGAAATAATATGATGTTTTTGAGGATTGTATTTTTCATCATTAACTCCCATAACTATTGTTATATCCTCATTTTGTGCTGGCGCAGTAATTATTACTTTTTTAGCTCCAGCATGAATATGCTGCATAGCCTGTTCTCTATTTTTATATATACCTGTTGATTCTATAACAACATCTACACCTAGTTCCTTCCAAGGCAGATTCTTAGGTTCTTTTTCATTAAACACTTTAATTTCTTTACCATTTATTATAAGCGAGTTCCCTCGCGATTCAACTTCACCTTTAAACGTTCCATAACAAGAATCATAGGTAAAAAGATGTGCAAGAGTTTCTACATCCGCTCTTGCATTTATAGCCACTATTTCTGCTCCTTCATATAGATTTTCCTGTGCAATTCTCAATACCACTCTTCCTATTCTACCAAATCCATTTATTGCGATTTTTATACACATATTTGTCCCTCCAATATATATCTTATTTCAAGTATTGTGTTATACTATTTATTTTTATAATTTAAATATTGCACATGTATATAGTATTTCAAGATAATTATTATATAACTTATTAAATAATATGCTATACATAGTTATATGTGCTACATTATTTATACCAATGTGCTATACTTTTGTCAATGCTCTAAATTTATATAATTGTTTAAATATGTAATTGTACATCTAACTTACTACTTAATGCTCACATTTCCTTTGATTCTCTAAAATACAAATAATCACTTAAAATAACCCCATGAACAAATGTTCATGGGGTTATTCAAACTAAGGTTTATATTCAAACTAATTTTGCATTCAAGCTAAATTATATTACTTTGTTAACATTTCGTTAATAGCTTTAGCAGCTTTTTTGCCTGCTTCCATAGCTAGTATAACTGTAGCTGCTCCTGAAACAGCATCTCCACCAGCATATACATTATCTATAGAAGTTAAACCAGTTTCTTCTTCTGCAATTATACACTTCTTTTTATTAATATCTAGCCCTTCAGTTGTTAAAGGAATTAATGGATTTGGTGATGTCCCTAGAGACATTATAACTGTATCTACATCAAGTGTAAATTCTGAACCTTTAAGTTCTATAGG
>JBLHPD010000307.1:0-4431 GCA_047624165.1 Clostridium sp.
CCAATCAAATTATATTATTAATCTCTCTGGTAGTATATTCGACATCGTATAGTCAATATCCTTTTTGACAATATAAGGGTTTTATTGATTTACAATGGCTGAGTAGTAACAGATTATCTATTGAAGTAATATTAGTTTGATATTCGTTTATTATAGTATTTAAGAACTGAGAACTGCTAGGATCATAGCTGCCAGCTAGTAAGTCATTAACGATTTTTATTCCCATGGTTTCACCTTGGAGTGCTTCTTTAAGATAACTAGTAATATCGGTAGTACCAATATGCTTTATATTAGATATAGTTTCTGATATTATGCCTTCAATGCCAATGCCATCTGTTGGATTACCGCCAAGGTTCTGTATTCTAGTAGCGATTTGAGAAGCATGCTCTTTATGAGTTTGTTGTATTCTTTGCAACTCATTTTTAGTATTTTCATCTTTAGCATGCTCGATTATGGTATTGAAACTATTAATAGCCACATATTCACCTTCTAGAATGGAATTTAAATCTTTAATATTTTCACTATTCATAGTATCAACTCCTCTAAACTTATTTTGCCCAAATAGATGATATTTATCAATGAGAAAAATTTTATTTATAATATATTTTATAAAAATATGTATTATAAATATATTTACAAACTAAGATTTGTGCATTAGTATTAAAATAAAAACTTATAAGCTCATATAGAGGAAAGTTAAATAATATTTACTTGCTTGGAGGATTATATGTCAAGGATTAAAAAATATATTATGATTTCAATAATTGTATCACTATTTGGAGAACTATATTTTTACCCATTTCAAAGTCAACTTAAATTTTCCGCAGGTGTAATTATTTTCAATTTAAGTATACTTGTATTGGATGATATGTCAGAAGTGTCTTTGGCATTTTTATGTGGTTTTGGCGTATTTATAATAAGAAATATTTTTGGAGTAGTATTATCTCATGATGGAATTATAGAGGCAATATCCTTTAATTTACCTTCACTACTATATTATATAATATATGGAGTTATTCTTAAGGTTGTTAACATTAAGAAATATAAAGACCAAATCATTAAAACAATTTTATTATTTGCAACAGCAGATTCTTTAAGTAACATATTCGAGGCTGTAATACGGAATGAAATTAATTTATATATTGTAAGGATTATTATTTTGGCAGGATTTATAAGAGGGTTTGTAACTTGCTTTGCTTACCTTACTTATAATAAACAAAAATTATTTATTTTAAATATTGAACATCAAAAGAGATATACTGATCTCAATTTGTTAATTTCAAATATTCAGGCAGAAATGTTTTACTTAAAGAAGTCCATGAAAGATATTGAAAAGGTCATGTCAAAAAGTTACAGTTTATATGAAACCTATAAGGATAATAATAATTTAAGAGAAAAAACATTGGATATTGCTAGAGAGGTACATGAGATTAAAAAAGATCATTACAGAGTTTTAAAAGGATTTGAATCACTTATAGATAATTTTGAAAATGAAGATTGCATGACACTTTCAAATATTTTTACTATCATTGAAGATAACACTATTAGATATATAAAAGAAAGTAATAAAGAAATAAGAATATCATTCAAATTTCAAAAGGATTTTGTGGTTAGCTCTTATTATAATTTATTTATTTTGATTAATAACCTAATTATAAATAGTATAGATGAATGTGGAAATAGGGATTTAATTAGAATATATGAAAAAGAGGATAATGGTAATATATATTTTGAAGTATCAGATACAGGAAGAGGTATTGATGAAGATATTCTACCTTATATTTTCAATCCAGGGTTTACCACTAAGTATGATGATATAACAGGAAAAGCATCTACTGGTATTGGGCTTTCTCATGTAAAAAATATTATTGAAGAACTAGGAGGTGATATAGAAGTGAAATCAGATGGTACGATAGGTACTACTTTTATATTGAAAATACCTAGAAACTCATTGAATGGAGGATAACTATGGAAAAAACATTTTTGATTATTGATGATGATGCTAATATTAGAAAAATGCTAGAAATTCTAATAAAAAAAAATAATTTTGGTAAAGTAGTATGTGATATAGATAGTGGTGAACATGCTGTGCAAGAGATTATATTCTATAATCCAGATATAGTACTTATTGATCTTTTATTACCGATAGTGGATGGAATTGAAATAATTAAGAATAGCAATGAGCAAGGGTATAATGGTAAGTTTATTATGATATCTCAAGTTGAGGAGAAACCTTTGGTATCTAAGGCATATGAAAGTGGAATAATTTTCTTTATAAGCAAACCTATTAATAATATAGAGGTTACTAATGTTATAAAAGGTATATGTCATAATATTGATCTTGAGAATTCTTTAACTCTTATAAAGGGTGCAGTATCCAATTTAAATAATGATAGAAGTGTAAGGAAGGAGCTATTAATAGATGAACAAATAACCAATATTTTTGCTAATATAGGCATTGCAGGTGCAATAGGAAGTAACGATCTAATAAAGATTATACATAAAATAATAGATGTTAAGAAAAGAAATCCATCCTTTACATATAAGCTACAAAAAATATACAATGAAATTGTACATGAAGAATATGGAGATGAAAATCTCAATATAAATAAAAAGGCATTAGAGCAAAGGATTAGGAGAACTATTCAAAAGGCTTTAAAAACTATAGCAGAGCTTGGTTGTGATGATTATAGTAATAGTGTTTTCATGGAATATAGTACTTTGTTATTTGATTTTAAACAAGTAAGGCAGGAAATGAGACATATAAATAATGATTTAGATGAACCTGGAAAGATAAACACAAAAAAATTTATTGAAAGTATTATTGCAAAGATAAGTTCATAACTATTCAAGTATATTTTTATGTGGTTAACAGAACATGCGAATAGTTTGAAAATTTAATTTTTTTATGAAGTATTTCGTAGTATCTTGTTGTTAATTGTAGATGTTCCTTATAATTATTATATAATATATAAAAATTATAAGGGGGAAGAAAGATGATTTTAAAATTAGATATGATTCAAGCAGCTGCATTAGCTGTTATTGTTCTGTTTATTGGTAAAAAAATAAAAGTTAAGTTATCCTTTTTAGACAAGTACTGTATACCAGCGCCTGTAATTGGAGGATTGCTATTTGCGATAATCACTTTAGTACTAAAATTAAGTAACATATTGACTTTTGAAATGGACATAACGCTTCAAAAATTATTTATGACGGCGTTCTTTACAACTATTGGGTTTACGGCAAGTTTTAAATTACTAAAAAAAGGCGGTAAACAAGTTTTTATTTTCTTGGGATTATCTATAATACTTGTAATTATGCAAAATCTTACAGGAATTACAATTGCCAAGCTATTTGGTCTAAATCCACTTCTAGGTCTTGCTACGGGTTCTGTTCCTATGGTAGGTGGACATGGAACCGCAGGTTCCTTTGGCCCAATATTGGAAAAGGCAGGAGCTGTAGGCGCCACTACAGTAGCAATGGCATCAGCAACCTTCGGTTTAATTATGGGTAGTATGATTGGAGGACCTATAGGAAAGAGACTAATTGAAAAAAAAAATCTTTTACAAAATATGAAAACGGTTAACTCAAATGTGACGAGTGAGATAGCATCAACGAAGGAAACTACTGGAAAACAATTAATTGCTGATGATTTTATGAACGCAGCAACTCAGGTTTTGTTAGCTATGGGACTAGGTACAATTCTATCTAATCTTCTAGAAAAAACAGGCATAACTTTCCCACCATACATTGGTGCTATGTTTGCAGCAGCAATTATGAGAAATATATCTGATGCTACAAAGACCTACAAAATATATAATGACGAAATTGATGTGATAGGAAATATTTCATTATCGCTATTCTTATCTATGGCATTAATGGGACTCAAGCTATGGCAATTAGCAGATTTAGCTTTACCTCTAATAGTGATGTTATCTGCTCAGGCAATTATATTGGGAATATATGCATATTACGTAGTATTTCATATTATGGGTAAAGATTATGAATCAGCGGTAATATCTACTGGTAGTTGTGGATTTGGTATGGGGGCTACACCAAATGCAATGGCTAACATGGAAGCTTTAACGTCAAAATTTGTTGCTGCTCCGAGAGCATTCTTTATTGTACCACTGGTAGGAAGTTTATTTATAGATTTCTTTAACGCTGGAATTATTACAATGTTTATGAATATTTTTGGGTAAATAAATGGAATGCTTTTGGTAACAGTGGGTACTTACTTTTTAAGATAAGTATATTACTATATTAATAAGGTAATATATATATATGTAATTATTAAAAAAAATTGTTACTACTCAGCCATTGCAAATTAATAATTTTCTTATATTGGCAAAAGGGTTTTGGTTATACAACGTCGAATATAAACATCAGATAGATTAAAAATATGATTTGACTGGTGGTGAATATTTTGGA
>JBLHPD010000308.1:0-4386 GCA_047624165.1 Clostridium sp.
ATCTTCGATTTTGTTTTGGGTTAATTGTCTGATTGACATAATATCGGGTTTTAACGAGTTAATGATATTAAATGCATTTTTATTAATATCTATAATCTTTAAATCTGGACATGATATTCTAACAACGGGCAGATCAAAAGTATCTACTATTCTGTCCAAGAATTTACATTGGCTCTTTATAGCTTCTTCATGCTTAAAATAGTCTGACATGTCTCGGCTGCAAAGTACCCCCAAAGTAAATTTTCCTTCACTATCATAAATAGGTGTTCCACTAATATCTAGTTGCAGTGTTTTATGAGGGAATTTTACTACCATTCTCATATTTTTAAATTTTTCACCTCTCATAACTCTGCAAATCGGAGTATTTTCCAAATTAATTTTCTCTCCATTGATATCATAAAGCTTACCTTGGGTATAAGTATCACTTGTCTTATCTATATATACATAGTACCTATTATTTGTTTGGGCTATGTACTCGTAATATGGAAAAAACATCTTTCTTTCTGATTTGTTAAATGATATATATTTGCCTTTATTATCAAAAGTAGAAATACCATCAGCTATATTTTCTATGATAGCTTCTAATTGCTTTTTCTGTTCTTCTAACTGTTCCTTTTGATGCTCAATTATCTTCTTTTTTCGTTGTAAACTTTTATGTTCAAAAACCCTTTCAGTAATCTCAGTAGCGGTCTCAAATATATATTTCATCATTCCATTTTCAAATATAGTTGTTTGAGTAAAGTTCCAGTAAGTTACATCTTCATTAGAATTATAAAGCCTGATTTCTTTTATATAGCTGCTCTTTTTTGTTTTAAGAATAGAATTCCAAACAACTTCGGATTCGCTACCCATAAAGCATTTTATAATATTTCTAATAGGTTTACCTATACTATTTTCCTCATTATTAAAAGATGAATCTATTAAAGTAAGATACTTTTGATTAGATTTAAGCAATATTAAATCAGGAACACTGTAAACAGCAAAGCCAGATTTATTATCTGTAAATAATTGTTTGATAAAAATGAGTTTGTCGTCAAGTCTCGAATTTGGTTTCTCAACAAAAGTATATACTTGTCCATTTGTGACCGTGTCGTGAAAAAGTGATATATTCACTTCGCGAGCGTATAGCGACTTTGTAAATATATATCCTGAATAATTGCTTTTAATATCATTAAGAAATGTTTGCAAATTAATTTTTAAAATGTATCCTATCTCTGTAAGTGACTTACCTAATAATTCATCCATTGTAAAGCCTGTAAAGTCAGTAAATTCTCTATTTATATCTGTTATAATACCATCACACGAATAAAAATATGGTTCTATTATTTTATTAGTAAAAGTATTTTCCAATATATTACCCCCGTTTTTAGCGCATACTCCTATAGGTTTTATCTTTATAGAGTAGGTACAGTATAAAAGAAACCTAGAACATACTTATCATTATATATTACCATATTTACATTAAGATTACATATTTTATATTATAATATTATATTTTGGATTTAAATTACATAATTTGTATTATTGTAACTAGGAAATTCTTGCTTAACATTTGGTATAAATGGAACTATCACAAAAATTCACACAAAAAACATTATGTTGACACAGGTTTGACATGATACGTGGGTATAATTAAAATTAGAAACATGAAAATAATGAAACATGAAAACATAGAAGAAATAAAAATAAGTTAATGAGGAGAGATTAAAATGAAAAGTATATCTTTAAAAACTAAAATAATAACAGGATTAATAACAGGAGGCATGCTTGTATCTTCTGTTAGTCTAGCTTTTGCAACAACTACTAAATCATTAAAAACTGATGGGAAAGAGTCGCTAAGAAGTGAGTTTAAGCAACCAAAAGGACATTTAGAGGAAACACTTAAATTAGGTGTTAGTTCAAATATTATTACACAAGATGAAAGCGATAAGATTTTAGCATATAAAAGTAGTGAAATTCAAATTAAAGAAAAAAAAGAAAAACACATAGAAAAATCTGATTTATTCAAAGAACTAGTTGATAATAACATATTAACGCAGGTAAAGGCTGATGCTCTAAAAGCTAGTGAGCAGATTCAAATGGCTGCTAAAAGACAAGAGGATTTAGCAACTAATTTAGCAAAACTTGTAACAGATAAAACTATAACTCAGGTTCAAGCGGATAAAATTAAAGTAGCCATAATTGCTGAAGAATCTGCAAATAAAATAGAAAGAGCAAAGACTGAAAGTATGACTGAGGCGGAACGTAAAACATATATGGATAATAACAAGGCTAACCATATAAGTCCCTTAAAGGCACTTGTAGATAATCGAACAATAACTCAGGCTCAAGCTGATAAAGTAGGATTTTGTGAACCTTATGAGAAGGGTAAACGAGACGGGAAAAATTCTTTTAAAAATGACTTTAAACAACCAAAAGCTGAACTAGAGGCGACACTTAAAGTAGCTGTTAGTTCAAGCATTATTACACAGACTGAAAGCGATAAAATTTTGGAATACGAAAATAGTAAAATCAAAATTAGAGATAAAAAAGAAAAGAATACCATAGAAAAACCTGATTTATTTAAAGAATTAGTTAGTAATAAAATATTGACACAGGCAAAGGCTGATGCTCTAAAAGTTAGTGAGCAAACTCAAATGTTGGCTAAAAGACAACAGGCCATGGAAACAAATTTAGCAAAACTTGTAGCAGATAAAACTATAACTCAGGCCCAAGCAGATAAAATTAAAGCAGCCATGATTACAGAAGAAGCTGCAAGGAAAGTAGAAAGAGCCAAGACTGAAAGTATGACTGTTGCGGAACGTAAAATATATATGGATAATAACAAGGCTAACCATATAAGTCCTTTAAAGGCACTTATAGATAATGGAACTATAACTCAGGCACAAGCTGATAAGGTAGGTCCTGGTAATGGTAATCATATGCCAGGTCTAAAGGTTAAATAGTTAATTAGAAAATTTAGTTAGAGATATTAAATTAGAGAATAGAAGAAGCATACAGGAATAATCCTAGTATGCTTCTTCTATGTTTTTTTTGGAACCTCTTTCGATAAAAATGAAATATACTAAATAAGAAATTGCAGAATTACTTTACAAAACTGTAAATACACTATATAATAAGCATTAAATTGAAAGTTTCATATTTAAACAATTCATAAATCTTAAAATCAAGTCAAGTAGTCAAAACCCAAATAAGGTATATAACAAGGAGGATAACAAATGAAAAAGGTGCAAATAATAAATGACGATCGTAATGTAGTAATAAGTAATTTACACATAAATCATGAGCAGCAGCTCAACTTATTTAAAGATATATTTCCATACTCAGAAATTCCAAAGATGGTTTTTGGAAGTGAACAGATTCCAATGTTTATACCTGAAGATATATGGATTACAGATACTACATTTAGAGATGGACAACAAGCTATGGATACCTATACTGAGAAACAAATAGTTAAAATATTTGATTATTTGCACAAACTCGATAATAATTCTGGGATAATAAGACAAACAGAATTCTTTCTATATACGGAGAAGGATAGAAATGCAGCTCGCAAGTGTTTAGAAAGAGGATATAAATTTCCAGAGGTGACTTCTTGGATAAGAGCCAGCAAGGAAGACTTTAAGTTAGTGAAAGATATGGGACTTAAGGAAACGGGAATGCTTATGTCCTGTTCTGATTATCATATATTTAAAAAGTTAAATAAAACAAGAAAGCAGGCAATGGATTTATATATTTCACTAGCGGAAGAAGCCTTAGAAAATGGCATAACTCCAAGATGCCATCTTGAAGATATAACTAGAGCTGATTTCTTTGGGTTTGTAGTGCCACTAGCTCAAAGACTTATGGAACTTTCTAAGAAATCTGGTATCAAGATAAAAATTAGGGCTTGTGATACATTGGGCCTTGGAGTACCTTACTCGGGAGCAGAATTACCAAGAAGCGTACAACATATCATACATGGATTAAGAGTTTATGCAGGAGTTCCGCCGGATTGTCTTGAATGGCATGGACATAATGATTTTTATAATGTTGTACCAAATGCCACTACAGCATGGCTTCATGGATGTAGCTCTATAAATACAACGCTTTTTGGTATTGGTGAGAGAACAGGGAACTGCCCACTCGAAGCTATGATTATAGAATATGGTCAAATAAGAGGAAATGTAAAAGATATGAATCTAAAGCTTATAACTGAAATTGGACAATACTTTGAAGGTGAGTTTAAATATAGTATCCCACCTAAAACACCATTTGTGGGTAGCGAATTCAATGTTACGAGAGCGGGTATACATGCAGATGGAATATTAAAAGATGAAGAAATATATAATATTTTTGATACTGAAAAAATATTAGGTAGGCCAATTGTTGTATCAGTTAATGAAC
>JBLHPD010000309.1:0-4375 GCA_047624165.1 Clostridium sp.
TTCTTCATTTAAGTAATAACCCAAAGATATTAATACTATTCTATCGTTTTCCAAATCAAAACCAGTAGCTTCAATATCTAAATACGCAATAGTATCCATCTTGTATTTCCTGAAAATTTCATTAGGTAAAATAACCTTACTTTGATATTTTTTGATAAACATAGTTCCCCCTAATCTATAAAAAAAGAAAATCATACACTACAACAAATGTGTTTCTATTTGTTTAGCAAATGTGTCCCTATTTGCATAGCAAATGTTTTCCTATTTGCTAAGTAATCCTAAACAAGTTTTACATTTTTCTATATTATAATAATACAATAAAAACGACGTTATTGCAAATGACTGCAATAACGTCACATTCAATTAACTAACTTCTATATTTTACATTCTATCTACAACTTCTATCCCTAGTAATCCTAACGCATTTTTGATTACGATACAAGTAGCTTCTACCATTTTAATTTTTGCTTTTTTATTAGATTCATCTTCTAAATTAGCTATATTGTGCTGATTATAGAATTTATTAAAGGCTTTAGCAACTTCAATAACATATCTTGTAACCATTGATGGTTCTAATTTCTCAATAGCATACAAAATTGAGTTTTTAAACCCTTCTAATTGTTTTACGAGTTCAAATTCTTCTTTAGAATCTAGTTTATTATAATCAAGTTCTACACTCGTTCCAGATTTATTATTATTTTCTCCAACTTTTCTTAATATGCTTTTTGCTCTTGCATAAGTATATTGAACATAAGGCCCTGTTTCGCCTTCAAAGCTAAGCATTTCTTCCCAATTGAAAACAATATCTCTTTCTCTGTGATTTTTTAAATAAGTAAATACTATTGCACCTATTCCTACTTTTTTAGCTACATCTTCTTTGTCTTCAAGATCAGGATTTTTGACATTTATTACTTCAAGGGTCTTAGCCACTGCTTGATTTAATAACTCATCTAAGAAAATAACATCACCTTTTCTTGTTGATAATTTTTTATCAGCAAATCTTACTGTTCCAAAAGGTACATGAATACAATCATCTGCCCACTCATTACCCATAAGCTTTAAAGTAGTAAATACTTGTTTAAAATGAAGAGCTTGATCTTTTCCAACTACATAAATATTTTTATGGAAATCGTAAGTCTTCTTTCTATAAGTTGCCGCAGCTAAATCACGAGTTGCATAAATTGTTGCGCCGTCTGCTTTTTTAATTATGCAAGGTGGCATATTATACTCGTCAAGCATTACAACTTTAGCTCCCATACTTTCTACAAGTAAACCTTTGGAATCTATGTCTTTAACTATGTCATCCATTTTGTCACAGTAAAAGCTTTCTCCAGCATAAGAATCAAATTCAACATTTAATATTTTATAAAGCTTTTTAAACTCTACTAAGCTAAGATCTCTAAATTTAGTCCAAAGTGCAACTTCCTCTGCAGAGCCGTCTTCTAATTTTTTAAAGTACATTTTTGCTTCATTAACAAGTGTTGGATCAATATCTGCCTCATCATGGAATTTTACATAAATTCTTAATAACTCACTGATAGGATCTTTTGCGAGTGCTTCTTCGTCTACCCAATGTTTATAGGCATAAATAAGCTTACCAAATTGTGTTCCCCAATCTCCAAGATGATTAATTCCAGTGCAATTGTATCCTTCAAAAGAAAGTATCTTATATAAAGAGTTACCAATAGCTGTAGTGAATAAATGTCCTACATGGAATGGCTTTGCTATATTCGGTGATGAATACTCTACTATCATATTCTTACCTTCACCTATTTTAGATGAACCATATCTGTCTCCTTCTTCTAATATTTTTTCTATAGTATTTTTAATAAATACTCCTTTATCTAAGAAGAAGTTTACGTAAGGACCGAAACACTCTATTTTCTCAAAACCCTCATTCACAATTTTCCCTTTTAAATCACTCGCTATCATATTAGGTGATTTCTTCATAATTTTCGCTAATTGAAAACATGGAAAAGCGAATTCTCCCATTTCTGGTTTTGGTGGTATTTCAATTAAACTCTCTATTGTTTCTATATCTAAATCCACCAGTTGTTTAATCCTCTGCGCAACTACTTTTTTATAATCCATAAAATATTTCCCTCCTGTTTTCCTTGTAATATAACAAAAAACCCATCTCTAAATAAAGAGACGGGTTATATTTCCGCGGTACCACTCTAGTTGACTATAAAGTCCACTTAATATTTTAACGCGAGCTCGCGACTTACCCTATAAGAGTCAAAAGTTGTTACTTCTAACTAGTTCAGGCAGCTTCTCCAAGGTTCTTTTCCTAAAATTAATTGGATTAATTTTGCTAAATAGTTACCCATCTAACTTCCTATACCTTACAAGGCTTACACTATACCCTTACTCGCTTTAAGATTAATAAGAAAGTACTGTCCTCTTCACAGAATTTAATCGTTATATATTACTCGATAATACACTATATTATATTGCTATTAGTACAATTTGTCAACTTTTATCAAAAAAAGCTATGATTCTTTATGATCCGTTTATGATAATGTCTTACTATACCACATATGATTATGTCCCAAATATGAAAACATTGTATAAATATCATTATTGTTCCGTTGCTACAAATACTCCATATCATAATAATAAGTAAATTAAAATTACTAAATATGAAATTTAAGTAATACTAACTATATTTTGGAGGTATAAGGAAATGAGAAAATTGTTTACATCAGAATCAGTAACAGAGGGTCATCCTGATAAAATATGTGATCAAATATCTGACGCAATTTTGGATGCTATTTTAGCACAAGACCCGAGTGGTAGGGTTGCATGTGAGACTACAGTAACTACAGGTATAGTAAATGTAATGGGTGAAATATCCACTAATTGTTATGTAGATATTCCTAAAATTGTTAGGCGAACTATTAAAGAAATTGGTTATACAGATGCTAAATTTGGCTTTGATAGCGAAAATTGTGCTGTTGTAACTTCTATTGATGAACAGTCACCTGATATTGCAATGGGCGTAAATGAAGGTCTTGAATCAAAGACAGGTCAGCAAACTGGAATAGATTCCATAGGAGCTGGAGATCAAGGTATGATGTTTGGATATGCTTCAAATGAAACGGAAGAATATATGCCTTTAGCTATATCCTTGGCACATAAACTTGCAAAAAAATTAGCTGAGGTTAGGAAAAATAAACTTTTAAATTATTTAAGACCTGATGGAAAGACTCAAGTAACTGTTGAATATAAAGATAATAAACCAGTTAGAATTGACACAATAGTAATCTCAGCCCAACATAATCCTGACACTCTCCATGAAACTATTGAAAAAGATATAATAGAACATGTAATCAAAACTACAGTATCACCGGAATTATTGGATGAAAATACTAAATATTATATTAATCCAACTGGTAGATTTGTTATTGGAGGCCCACAAGGAGACTCTGGTTTAACCGGTAGAAAACTTATAGTTGACACCTATGGTGGTTATGGTAGACATGGTGGCGGGTCTTTTTCAGGAAAAGATCCAACAAAGGTAGATAGATCTGCTTCATATGCTGCAAGATGGATAGCTAAGAATTTAGTTGCTGCAGGAGTTGCAGATAAATTAGAAATACAATTAGCTTATGCTATAGGTGTAGCTAATCCAGTTTCCATAGAGGTAGATACTTTCGGTACAGGCAAAATAGACGATGAAAAAATTGTAGAGATCATTACAAAAGTTTTTAATTTAAAACCCGCTGCTATAATTAGAGACTTAGATTTGAGGAAACCAATATTTAGACAAATCGCAGCATATGGGCATTTTGGAAGAAGTGATATCGATCTTTCATGGGAAAGATTAGACAAAGTAGAAGAAATAAAAAAACATCTATGAAATCCACTAATACGAAAATTATATAAATATCATTAAATTCATTATATTTTATGACAAAACAATTTAGGAAGACTCAGCAATCAGTAATTGCTGAGTCTTCCTAAATATTTTTAGCCCCTAATATGCTCTGAAAATTTTTGCAAATCAGTAATGGGTTCTTTACAAGAAAAATTCTCACAAATATAAGCAGTAGTTTTTCCTTGCAGTGGTTTGTGTGCTTTTAATTCAGAATTAATTGAATTTAATTCTTCATCACCAGTGTTTAAAACTACTGTATCAAAAGGTAGGTAAGTGCTATTAATCTCTTGTTACTACTCAGCCATTGTAAATCAATAAAACCCTTATATTGTCAAAAAGGATATTGACTATACGATGTCGAATATACCACCAGAGAGATTAATAATATAATTTGATTGGTGGTGAATATTAGATGGATGATACAAAAGTTAATAACTATAATAATGGTATAACTGAAATTATTACTTTACTGAAAGAAATGAATAGTGGATTAAT
>JBLHPD010000310.1:0-4329 GCA_047624165.1 Clostridium sp.
TTTAAACTCTCTGCTAGAATATTCTCTAATTCTCTCCTATTTAATGTATATTTTTCTAAAATATACATTAAATTAACTTTATCTATATACTTATTTACTATTTTTTTTAAATATTCTTTAGAAAAATTATCTACCTCTGTTTTTATTACTTTTATAATTGATTTATTAACATATTTCTTTCCATTAAATAACTCAATGTTTTTAGTAATTTTTATATTATGCTTTTTTATTAGATGCCTTAAAGTCACTTTTTCCTTTGCTCCAAGCGTTGCCAATAGTCTTCCCATTTCAATATAATTTTCACTATACTCCCTTTTAAGTAAATCTTTAATCTTAAAGTAAAACTCATTTGTAATCAGCATAATACCCTTATTAGTTCTTATAATATGATTTTTAAAATTAATATTGAATTTATTTTCTAATGATAGGTGCAGTGACCTGGCAGTCATTTTAAATTCCTTTAACACATCTAAAACCTTTATATTATCAATTTCAAAATTTATATTTTTATTCGAATCTAAATTCTTCTTATTATCATCCATAAGCGTTACATCACAAGTTTCAATGTTATCTTTTTTATTCGATTCTAAGCTCTTCTTAATTTCATCTAAAACTTTCAACTTAACAAATTTTTTACGACCATACATTACGCCAGCACAGTCGTCATCCTCACATATCAACTTTTTTAATTTGTTATCTAGCCTTTTCCTTGTAATCCCTAGCTCTTGGACTATATCATTAAGTGCTATATAACCTTCCCCTATGCTTATTTGTGGCTTACTATTTGTATCATTTACTTTTCCCTTTATAAGTCTTCTGTCCTTATTTATATAATATTTGATGTAGATACTATTTATATTGTCTTCTAAACAACTTAAATCTTTAACTTTAATCATTACTAAGCTTGAAAATAAGTCAAATACAAGAATATTCTGTTTTTTATTTCGCTTTAATATTTCTTTCGTTATTTCTGAACTAGAAGTAGTGAATACTGAAGCAAATTTACATTTTCGTAAATAATCTAAGTACTTCTTTTTCACTAATATTTCTTTATTACTTGGCAATATAAAGTTATTACAATCACAATACCCCCTTCTAATCTTTCTTGCCATTGTAACAATTGCAGTCTGAAATATATTACTCAGCTCTTGTAACGTAAATGTTTCATCATTATCTTCATATACATTTAAATCTTTATTGTTTTCATAGTATTTATATATATTATCTAATATGCTTTCTTCCAGTTCGGCACTTATGCACTTCCTCTTATTAGAAATAATAATATGTCTATTTATATCAACCTCAAGCTCCTTCAAACAAAATTCTTGTAGTTTTTCCTCTGACATTACAACCTTTATTAAAAATATTTTTAACTCAATTAAAGAACGATTAACACCTATTTTTGATGAATCATAAATTTCAGAAATAGTTTCTAACATATCAATATCAACTCTTAACTTCGCCGTACAAAAATCTCTATGGAGAATATCATCTTTGAAACTCATACATATATTTGCTATGTCCTTTGGTCTTATACCTATTTTTTTTGAAGCATCTTCTACTAACATTGTTGTTTGTTCAATATATTTTAAATGATTTAAAAACTCTTTTTCTATATAAACTCCCTTACCAATAGAATTTTTTTTGAATCTATTAACATTCGAATAATTCCCTCTTATTTTCTTATTTATATTACCAGTAGATATACTAAATATAGCTGCCAAATCATCTGTAGAATAACACTCTTTATAGGACAGAAATTCCTCTAGGTCTTTCTTGTATATTCTAACCGTACTATCCCAGCTGTCGAAGAAATAGGATATTTTTCCCTCATGTAATTTAGCAAAAGTACAACGTTCTGATCTATTTATTAATTTAGCAGCTTCAAATCTATTAACTGAAAGATCTCTGTTTTTTATTATATTATCTATAAAGCTCTTCTTTATATAGTCTGTAGCTTTAATTTTTATATGTTCATTTTTAAAATCATCTTTTTTCTTTACATGCTGCATTACCGAAGACTTGCTCTTAATATTAAAAATATCCGCTACTTCTTTAACTGAGTAATATTCACAATTTTCATAAGTAATCATTTGTTTCTCCCCACATCTACTTTGTATTAAGTAAATCGCTATAAAAATTAGACATAACTTTTTCAATTGCTTCTTGTACCCCAAAACTTCCTTGTATATAAGGAAGAGCTGACTCATAAGCAGAATCGCCCCTCATTACTGCGAGCTCTGTTGGATTTTTAGTATAGTCTGCAACTAACTTTGAAAATGTTCCACGACCTATATGTGTACTCCATTTTTTAGATAGTAATACAATTGCATAAGATTTCAAGTGGGGATTTTCACTTTTAACTAAGCTATTTATAAATGCCTTTTTTAATCTATTAAATTTATCGTAATAGCTGCTTCCAGACATAGCTTCATTATTTCTATTGATAAATAACGCCTCATGATTATTATTCTTATGATACATCTCTAGATGCCTGGTATACAGCTTTGGTAAAATATTTCCAATAGGCATTATATATTGAAGTCTTGGCTTTTTAACGCCCCATTTACCATTGTTATTAACTATATCTTTTCTAAAATATCGTTTTTTAAGATCAAGATTCATACCATTAACTCCATTTGGTCCAATTAATTCAATACAGTTTTTTGATAGATTTACTGCCTCTGATACACGTAATCCGCCAAATATTTGAAAATATATCCCCAATACAATATCAGGTGTCTCGATAATAGCAATATCTATAAATGCAATAACCAGTTCCATTGGGATACTTGAAAGCTTATTACTTCTTTTGTTTCTAGGATAACAAACTCCCTTAAAAGGCGATTTTTTGTACTTAATCCATCCTTTGTTTTGATGATAGAACTCTGCCGTACACAACAACATTGTCTGTGAATTATTAAGTAGGTTTTTCTCTAGTAGAAATTCGTAGAACTGTGTCAAAACTCTTTCCGCAATTTTGACTGTGTCCCTATTCGGTATATTCCTTCCGATATTTCCCAACGAGAGATCATTTAAAAAATCTACCCCATGCTCAAAGGTAATGTCGCTTAAGGATTTTAGCTTATAGCTTTTGTTTTCATTAAAGAAAATATAATTAAGAAACGGTATTACATAATTTGCCTTTTGAATAACTGAACTATGCTCTAAATAATTATAATTACTAAAAAACTCTGTCAAAGGATGTGGTACCTTGATTCCAGTATTTTTATTTTCCAACATAATTATTACTCTATATTGCTCTTGTCCTTTTCTTCCAACTAAGACTGATTTATGAATATATCTAATACTCTTTTTCTGTTTTGAACTAAAGTCTATTATCAAATTTATTTCACTTCCACTCTGCTTTTATGCTTTCTTTTATAATATATCATTTCCTTAAAACTTACAAATATTAATAAAACCTCTAGTTCTTTACAACTAGAGGTTTTACATTAGCATACTACTATTATTCATAGGTTTTCTTAGATTATCACTACTTATTATTAGCCAATCTGCTTCTGCTCTTGATTGTGCTGCCCAAAATAAGTTTTCGTAATCTCTTCCAGGTTTAAGACTCGCAAATCCATCCTTTATTGCTTTTTCAGTTTGGGATGATATCCACAACCTCTTTATTGGTTTTTTAAAACCAGCCTTTTGGATGATCCAACGCGCTACTAGTTCTCCTTCACGCCCAGCATCTGTGGCTATAACAAGTTCATCTACATCAGCTCTTTTAAGAAGTTCATGTACAACCTTATATTGCTTTGAAGTTTCCTTAATAACTACCAATTTTAAATCCTTTGGTAACATAGGAAGATCTTCCATTTTCCAACTTTTATATTTTTGATCATAATCCTCTGGACCCGCTAGTGTAACAAGATGCCCTAGTGCCCAAGTTACAATGTATTTTTGCCCCATTAAATACCCATTTCCGCCTTGACTACAATTTAAGACTTTTGCCAGTTCTTTTCCAACGGATGGTTTTTCTGCTAAAACTAATGTTTTTCCCATATATAAAAACTTCCTTTCTTATGTTAAGTAATTGATTATTTCTTACTCAGTTTTTTTATTTCTTTTCTATGCGTAATTATTCCGCTATGAATAATACCATTAGCTACATATGTCTAAACTTCTCTAAAATCTAAACCCATACTATATATAGTATAAACTACTTTATACACATTGTTCAATTTTTTGTTAAACATGTCGAGATAGTGAAGGTGTTTTTTACCTTCATAAATGATATAATATATAATAAAAATAAATTTAGAGGTAATAAAATGAATTATATAGTATTTGATTTAGAATTTAACCAAAACTACAATT
>JBLHPD010000311.1:0-4321 GCA_047624165.1 Clostridium sp.
TATATCATGGGGACGCCTCTCGGCTCCCTTTAATTTGTAATACCTATTTTTAGATATGGGGTCTACGACCATAGTTTTATATTATCACAGGCATTCCCTATAGGGAATGCCTGAGTAGTAACGTTTAACTTATCAGTAATTGTTGTAATTGCTGGTATAGTTGGTGCTAGGTTATTTTATATACTATTTTATGACCCTTCTTTTTATTTTAGTCATCCAATGGATATATTTAAGATAACTGAAGGTGGATTGTCTATACATGGAGGGCTATTTGCAGCCTTAGTTGCGGGGTACATTTATTCTATTAAGGTTAAAATATCATTCTACAAATTGGCAGATATTTCAGTAATGGCAGTAATACTTGCACAGGGAATAGGAAGAGTTGGTTGTGATGTCTTTGGTAAGGTAATGACTAATATTATGCCTTGGGGGATTAATGTAGGTGGGAATATACTTCATCCCGCACAAGCATATGAATTTGTTTTAGATTATATTCTCTTTATCATTTTGTGGAGAAAAAGTGAAAAGCAAAAATATGAAGGTGAATTGTTTGTTACTTATATTATAGGGTTTCCTATAATTAGAGGAATTGTTGAGTTCTTTAGGATTAATCCAGTAATAGGGGGACCATTTTCAATATCTCATATTTTAAGTCTTTTATTTATAATAGTTGGAATAATAATTTATACTTATTTAAAAAGAAATGGGAAGTATGAAATCAAAAACCATGATGAAATTATGACGCCTACATATTTAAAGAGTATATATTTAATCCTTCTCATAACTTTTTCTCTTATAATTTTTTATATGATTCAGGGATAAATTTATAAAATTGAAAATCTTCATAAAATCTACACAAAAATATGGTAATATTTGATTAAAGAAAAGATATTAGTAATCAATATTTTTTTAAAGTGTAGGTACCCCCCCATAGGGATGGGTATTAAGTAGAATGAAATAGTTCTCTTTGAGAGGGTATAGGAAGGAGAAATTCAAATGAATAAGGAGCAAGAGCTAGCAATTAAATCCCTTAAGACATCAAAAGGACAAATTGAGGGGATAATAAAAATGATGGATGAAGGTCGGTATTGCATAGATGTATCAAATCAAATAATTGCGGCGCAATCTCTACTTAGAAAAGCAAATATGTTAATTTTAAAACAGCATCTTAACCATTGCGTAAAAGATGCATTTATGAATAATACAGGTGAAGATAAAGTTGATGAAATAATTGATCTACTTGCTAAATTAATTGGCAATAAATAATATAGGGAGGCACGTAATATGACAAATAAAGCACTTAAAATTGAAGGTATGACCTGTGCGGCTTGTGCAAAAACTATTGAAAGAGTTTCAAAAAAATTACCAGGTGTTGAAAAGGCAAACGTAAATTTTGCTACGGAAAAATTAAATATAAATTATGATGATGCATTGATAAAATTAGAGGATATACAAAGTGCAGTTGAAAAAGCAGGATATAAAATAGCAGTTCAAACAACTAATAAAACCTTAAAGATAGAGGGAATGACCTGTGCGGCATGCGCAAAGAATATAGAAAGAGTATCTAAAAAATTACCAGGAGTGATAGAAGCAAATGTAAACTTTGCCACTGAAAAATTAAGTATTTCTTTTGAACCATCATTAGTAAGGACAGCGGATATAAAGAAGGCAATTGAAAAAGCTGGGTATAAGGCTCTAGAGGATGAGAGCAACGTAGATTTGGATAAAGAAAAAAAGGAAAAAGAAATAAAAGCTCTATGGAATAGATTTTTGATATCTGCAATTTTTGGAGTTCCATTGTTATTAGTCGCAATGGTACCAATGATTGCATTAAGACTTAATATTATGATGCCTGATAATATTAATCCAATGATGCATGTGAAGCTTTTTGCTCTTCTACAATTAGTACTTGTTATACCGATAATGGTTACAGGTAGAAAATATTTTATAGTTGGATTTAAATCACTATTTAGATTAAGTCCCAATATGGATTCATTAATATCAATGGGAGCATCCGCTGCATTTTTATACAGTATATTTGCAGTATATGAAATATTGATTGGCAATACTGGTTATGAGATGTATTTTGAATCTGCAGGTATAATTTTAACCCTTGTAACTCTTGGAAAGTATTTAGAAACGGTAACTAAAGGAAAAACCTCTGAGGCAATTAAAAAGCTTATGGGGCTTGTACCTAAAACTGCAATTATAATTAGAGATGATAAAGAGGTTGAGATTTCAATTGATGAAGTAGAAGTTGGAGATATAGTAGTAGTTAAACCAGGCGCAAAAATGCCTGTAGATGGTGAAGTGGTAGAAGGAACTACATCTGTAGATGAATCAATGCTTACAGGTGAGAGTATGCCAGTAGAAAAAAGTATTGGACATAAAATAATTGGTGCAAGTATAAATAAAAATGGAGCTATTAAGTTTAAAGCAACTAAAGTTGGTAAAGATACGGCCCTTGCACAAATAATAACCTTAGTTGAAAATGCACAAGGCTCTAAGGCACCTATAGCAAACCTAGCAGATGTAATATCAAGTTATTTTGTACCTGTGGTTATAGTACTTGCGTTAGTTTCATCAATAGCTTGGCTTCTAGCTGGCCAATCCGTGGTGTTTTCATTAACAATATTCATTTCAGTGCTTGTAATCGCCTGCCCTTGTGCTCTTGGTCTGGCAACGCCTACAGCAATAATGGTTGGAACCGGAAAAGGTGCAGAATATGGAGTGCTTATAAAAAGTGGTGTAGCATTAGAAACTGCACATAAAATTCAAACTATAGTATTTGATAAGACAGGAACACTTACTGAAGGAAAACCAAAGGTAACTGATATAATTACGGTAGAGGGTACTTCCCAGAATTATTTGCTTCAAATAGCTGCGTCAGCTGAAAAAGGCTCTGAGCATCCATTAGGTGAGGCTATAGTTAAGGGAGCAGAAGAGAAATCCTTAGAGTTTAAGAAAGTAGAAAGCTTTAAAGCTATACCTGGTTATGGAATAGAAGTTAGTATAGATGGTAATAAAATAGTATTAGGTAATAGAAAACTTATGATAGAAAGTAAAATTTCCTTAGAAAAATTAGAGGAGGTTTCAAACAAACTTGCTGAGGACGGCAAAACTCCTATGTATATCGCTATAGAAAATAAGTTAAGTGGAATTATTGCAGTTGCTGATACCGTTAAAGAAAATAGTAAAAAGGCAATAGAAACACTGCATAGCATGGGAATAGAAGTTGCAATGATAACTGGTGATAACAAGAGGACAGCAGCAGCTATTGCGGCGCAAGTTGGTATTGATATAGTACTAGCAGAAGTTCTGCCAGAAGATAAAGCAAATGAAGTTAAGAAACTTCAAGCTGAAGGTAAAAAAGTTGCTATGGTTGGTGATGGAATTAATGATGCACCAGCACTAGCTCAGTCAGATATTGGGATAGCTATAGGATCAGGTACAGATGTAGCAATGGAATCGGCAGACATAGTTCTAATGAGAAGTGATTTAATGGATGTACCTACAGCGTTACAGTTAAGTAAGAAAACTATAACAAATATAAAGCAAAATTTATTTTGGGCTTTCGGGTACAATATATTAGGAATACCTATTGCAATGGGAGTGCTACACTTATTTGGAGGTCCACTTCTAAATCCTATCATTGCAGCATTGGCAATGAGTTTTAGTTCAGTTTCGGTCTTAACAAACGCATTACGCTTAAAAGGCTTTAAGCCATTAAGATAAATATCGAAATTCAAAGAAAAAAAATTGAATGGAGAAATAAAAATATAAAGGAGAAATAAAAATGAAAAAGAAAATATTAATAGAAGGTATGAGTTGTGGACATTGTTCAAATCATGTAAGCGAGGCCCTAAAGGACCTTGGAGCAAAAGATGTAGAGGTAAACCTTGATAAAAAATTTGCTACTGCTGAAATAAGCGAGGATATTACAGATGTTGCAATTAAAGCAGCTATTGATGAGGCAGGATATGAGGTTATAAAAATAGAGATAGCTTAATTATAAAACACTATTAAATTTAAATATTAAAATGCCCAATTATTATGAAAGTTATAATAATTGGGCATTTTATTAAAATAAGATTTTTAAAAGTATTTAGAAAGAAAAGTATTAGCTTCATAATTACTCCACAATTGAGTAGTAGAATAAATGTATAGAGAAAAACAATCACAGAAAAAAATTAGAGACCAGCTAGTTAAAGTCAACTATTAGTTTGAAATTTATTTAAGTTAATTTTAAGCACAACAAAAAGACCATTGCCAAACACGAACGGTTACAAAAAATGGATATTGAATTATTGATTAAGCTGCT
>JBLHPD010000312.1:0-4269 GCA_047624165.1 Clostridium sp.
TAACACAAATATTAATAGAAGGTGATATTGTGAGAGGCAGAAAGAAAATTGAAAACTCTAAAAGCGAATTAATTCATGTAAGAATTAACGAAGATCTATCCAAAGCCTTGGAAAGTTTCTGTAATGCACGCAATATAAAAAAGAGTGAAGGTGTAAGTATCCTCCTGGAGAGTATCCTTACATGAATTTTATATAAAAAAAGTAGCTAAGATTAATTCTTAACTACTTTTTTTAACTTTAACGACCCAGGAGATGATTTAATCTGCATTGGATCCCTTTACTATTTCAAATAGCCTCTTGTTAAGATAAATCTTTTCCTTGCCCATCATTTGCGATGATAAAAACCCTTCTTTTTCGAGTGCTATCAAATAATCTGAGGCAGTCCTTCTAGAAACGTTAAGACCCTTTTCAATAAATTTGATTTTCGTATAAAATTCAAAAAAAAGTAGTTCTACCAATTCTTTCGAATAAATCTTTGGCAATATCTTTTTAATATCTTCCGCAGTCTCTGAAACCTCTGCATTAATTTTTTTAACCAGCTTCAATGTCTCCTCTGAAGTTTGTTCTATGCCTTCCAATATGAAAAGCACCCATTCTTCCCACTTATTGGCCGTTCTTACTTCCTGTAGGAGCTTATAATAAGAAATTTTATTTCTAATAATAAATTTACTTAAATATAAAATTGGACTGTCTAGAAGATCCTTTAATACCAAATATAAAATATTTATAATCCTCCCTGTTCGCCCATTACCATCATAGAAAGGATGTATAGATTCAAATTGAAAATGAATTACCGCTAGTTTAACAAGAGGATCTATATTATCAAAATCTTCATTAATGTACTTTTCAAGATTTGACATTAGATCAAGTATTTCTGTCTCTCCACTTGGAGGTGTATATACAACTTCTCCCGTACTTTGGTTTTTAAGTGTAGTTCCAGGAAGCCTTCTAACACCTGCATTGCTATTTTCTATTATTTTCTGTATATCAATAATCATATTTGTTGTCAAAATTTGATTTTTGCGAACAAGCTCGTATCCTTTCCATAATGCAGTCCTATAACTTACAACCTCTTTTGCCGCAGGGTTCTTGTGTCCTTTCTGTGACATTGCTCTAAACAATTCATCATGAGTAGTAACTATGTTTTCAATTTCAGAACTATCTTTTGCCTCATTAATTGTTATCGAATTTATAAGTATATTCTTATTAGGTATTGTATCTGCATAACCCTTAAGTTCAGCAAGTGCCCTGTGAGAACGTGAAAGCTGCTTTAATACTCTATTTGTCTCAAGTGTAACTTGTGGTGGTAAATATTTTACTATAGTTTCATTCATTATTATTCACCTTCCTTATGCTTATTATATAGGAAAATTTTTCTCATATCAATAGAACGCAGGAAAAAAATCAAAAAAATTGCTCATGTTATATTAACGTGAGCAATTTTTTCTTGTATTATATTAATTATTTATATTTCAAAATTATGTTTATTATAATATACAGATATATTATAATTTAGTAAATATATTGTAATATGTTACGTTAAAGGGGACAGCTTAATTATGAATATAAAAACAAATAAATATGATTTATATAAATCATCAGCAATAGAAATTTATAAAATGGTTTTAAGAGGTGATTTAAAAAAGTTTCCCGCATATTTTTGGCAGAGACCAGATGCTGATAAGAATGCAATGGAGATTACTAAATATCTATTAGAAGAAATTTTAAAATGGTCTTCTAATGATATTAAGAAAAAATTATCTCAAAGCATTTTCGTTGAACATAAATTAAACGGAATGCTTCAACAAGTTTATAATCAGTCGCCATTTGAGGCCTTCAATGCTGCTTATCCAAATCGATTTAAGAGTTGGGAATTAGGATGTGTGCCTAAAAATTATTGGGAACTAGATGTCGGAATAGAGGCTACTAAATGGCTAATAGAAGAAAAACTTAAATACTTAGAAAACGATATAAAGAAAATATTTCTGTTAAAATATTTTATGAAAATGGTCTTGATGGTATGCTATATATGTTATTTAACTCCTCTCCTTACGAGGCAATTAATGCTACATACCCTAATAAATTTAAAAATTGGGAATTTACTAAATGTCCTCGTAACTATTGGACTGTAGAAACAGGTATAGAAGCTACTAAGTGGCTTATTGAAGAAAAATTAAACTGGAGTGATAATGATGTTAAAAGATACATTTCATTAAATATATTCACAGTTAATGGATTAAGGGGAATGCTACAAGGAGTTTACAATGGTTCTTTTTTTAATGCAATTAACTCAGCTTATCCAAACAAATTTAATCAATGGGAACTCTCTACTAATTGTCCTCATAACTATTGGACACTAGAGAGAGGTATAGAGGCTACCAAATGGCTTATTGAGGAGAAACTTAAATGGTCAGAAAATGATATTAAAAAGTTTATTCGAGTAAGTACATTTACTACAAATGGGTTAGGTGGAATGTTTGGGATAGTGTATGATGCCTCCCCCTTTAAAGCAATAAATGCATTGTATCCAGGTAAAATTAAACCCTGGGAGGTGACACAAATACCTAAACAATACTGGACAATAGAGTCAGGCATAGAAGCTACTAAGTGGCTTGTTGAGGAAAAACTTAAATTGTCAAAAGCCGATATAAAGAAAAACCTATCTCTAAATGTTTTTAATGAAAATGGACTAGGAAGGATGCTTCAAAAATGTTTTAACAAATCTGTTTCTATGGCACTTAAATTAGCATATCCGGATACATTTTAAATTAAATGTGATTCTTTAACTTAATGAAGTTGTAAAGTAGTTTATTTTTATAAATTTCAAATCAAATAGAATAAATAAAGTGTTCATTTATATCATGTTCTATATAAACACTTAACTTCTTATATATTATTTCAACGAAAGGTTTATAAATGCAAAAAAAAGGTACACAAACACAACGAAAAGGTATAATATATACATATACGTTGTGTTTGTAGTAATTTACTATTCTTAAAACTTAAATTGAATATAAAATTAACGTGGAGGGATATTATATGGATGGAAAAATAAGTAATGATAAGAAAATTAACGATACAAAAAATTATATTGAAACAGAAACAGAAATGCAAAAGATATTCGTACGTAGGTTGAAATGGTTGCGAGAAAATGCAGAATTAACATTAGCCGAATTAGCCAAAAGACTACGTGAAAAATATGGAATAGGTGTAACCTATGGGAGTCTAGGCAATTACGAAAGAGCTTACAGGATGCCATCACTGTTTATACTTTCTAAAATAGCTGACTATTTTTCCGTAACTTCCGATTATCTAATTGGTTTGAGCGATATTAAAAATGCTAAAGTACCCCAAACAACGTTGTTCGATAAAAACAATGAACCACATAACGTTAAAATAGGGTTCCCCAATGACAGCGAGTTAGCAGACATGTCCATCAAAGAAATTAGTGAGTTTGTCAAAAGATTAAGAAATTTAGGTGTTGATTTGGATAAAATGAAATAAGATGAACTATGTAATCATTATTTAATAAATATAAAGTAAAAAAAACCGCTAAGACAATTTCTGTCCTAAGGATATGTATGAGAAGCTAAAGGATGATATGGAAAGGGAAAGAGTGATTTATGAAATGCACCTAATGGAGTCAGTCGTCCACTAATCATAAGTGTAATTAAAAAGCTTCAGTAAATACTTAATCTCTTGATGTAATTACTGTAACATTTTACAAATTGGTATTTAGGTTTTCTTAGTTGACTGTACCCTATATTAATATGATTGTATCTTTTCAAAAAAATTATACCCACAAAGAGTTGTTTGAATAAATTGGAATGAAATGGAAATTATTTGTTACTAAGTCGGATTTGTTGACTGCCTCCCTATACAAATACATAAGAGGGATAGTAAGCTTTTTTTATTTTAAAATTATGATTAGAAATTAAGCAAAGTGTCTATAATACGAAGTAGAGACAAAATATTAGTGCTTTAACATAATAAACCGAGGGGATATGTAGTTAAGCAAAGGTGTAATTAAAAGATATTATAAGATAAGCAAATGATTAGGGGGCAGGATACTATGGTGGATTTATCAAAATATACGCATGTAGGTACTATAACAGAGACTATAGCAAATATTAAAAATTTTAGTTACTACTCAGCCATTGTAAATCAATAAAACCCTTATATTGTCAAAAAGGATATTGACTATACGATGTCGAATATACTACCAGAGAGATTAATAATATAATTTGATTGGTGGTGAATATTAGATGG
>JBLHPD010000313.1:0-4250 GCA_047624165.1 Clostridium sp.
CTTTGGGTTATTACTTAAATGAAGAAGAATTTGAAATTATTCAATTTTTTGCAGAATCACCTCATGAAGAGGAGAGTCTGCTTAAAGAACTTAAAAAAGCTATGGGAAAATTTGAAAGATGGTGTTCTTATAATGGAACAGCATTTGATGAACCCTTCATAGTTAGAAAGATGAATAGATTTAATCTTGGGTTTAGGTTGCCTAGTGAACACATAGATTTGTTTAGGATTATAAGACCCTTCTATAAAAGAATGGGAATTAAGAGTTGTAGTTTAAAAAGTGTAGAGCAGTTTACGGGTATTAAAAGGCAAGATGAAATAAATGGAGCTAAGTGGGTTGAACTGTACAACAAATACCTAATAAAACATGATGAAAAATTGACGGAAATCCTTATGCTTCACAATTATGAAGATGTTGTAAATTTACCTAAAATTTTCGAAGTAATTAACACTATTGAAAATGACTTGGAGATTAAAAGGAAAGAAAAATTGGATAAAAAGTCACTTTTGAATAATAATAGAAATACAAATCCGCCACTAAAAACAGTTAACAGCCAACTTTAAAAAAGTGGTATTGTACATTGATTTGATGTACAATACCACTTTTTTCTATTGAATTTTATTATCATTCTTAATAGATGGCTTTGCTTCGCAGTTATGACTGCAACCACTACAGCCATTTCCACAACCACAATCACCATTTGCTTGTTTTTTTATGTTGGAATACAATATATATCCAGCTGCAATAACAATTATACCAACAATTATGAATTCCACTGGTCATCACCTCTTTATATTTTATACTATATATCTTCTTATTATCCACTTATAAATTATTAGTGGATAATAAGGCTACCTACATTAAATATTATGAAAGAAACTATCCAAGCAAGTATTAATTGATAGGTTAAAGAAAAAATTGCCATTTTGTTTCCGTATTCTTTTCTCATAGTTGCTATTACTGATACACAAGGAGTGTAGAGTAATACAAAAACTAAGAAACTATAAGCTGATAGAGGCGTAAAATAATTGGCTAATATATGTTTCAAATTGCCACCATATATAACACCCATGGTACCTACAACTACTTCTTTAGCCATAAGACCAGTTAATAGTGATACTGAATTTTGCCACGATGCAAATCCAAGTGGGATAAATATTGGGTTTATAAATCTTCCAATAGCTGCGAGGAAGCTAGAATTTATATCAACCATACCTGTAGTGTTAAAATTTGATAAAAACCATACTAATACTGAGATAGAGAATATTATAGTTCCAGCTTTCTTTAAGAAACCTTTACCTTTATCCCAAGTATGTATTAATAAACTCTTTGGTTCTGGTAATTTATATTCTGGTAATTCTATAATAAAAGGTTCTTCATCCTTTTTAAATATTGTGTTTTTAAATAGAAGGCCTAGTCCAAAGGCTAAGCCAATACCCATTAAGTATAATGAAAATACCATGAGTGTTTCTCTCCCTGGGAAAAATACTGATGCAAACAATGCATAAACTGGAAGCCTAGCATTGCAGGACATAAGGGGCACTAAAAGTGCAGTTAATTTTCGGTCCTTATCACTCTCTAGAGTTCGAGCAGACATTATACCTGGCACAGAACAACCGAAACCAACAATTAATGGAATAAATGCTTTGCCTGATAAGCCCATTTTTCTCATCAATTTATCCATTATAAAAGCAGCTCTTGCCATGTAACCACTGTCTTCTAAAAATGAAACACCTAAGAATAATGTCAATATAACTGGTAGAAATACTATTACGGAACCTACTCCACCTACGATACCATCAATTAGAAGAGAAGAAAACCATGAACTGTTACTAGCAAGTAGATTACTTAAAAATGGAACAAAATAGTCATTAAGCAAGCTATCTAGTATATCAGCTAAAGGTTGTCCTGCCCAATTGAAGGTGAACATAAAAATTAAAAATAAAAGTCCGAAAAATAGTGGATAAGCAAGTAATCTATTAAGCACGATTTTATCTATTTTTTCTGTAATAGAAACTTTATTGTCATTATTTTTATTGGTACAGGATTTTAGTAAAATCTCAATATAGGCATAAGTTTCTTTTTCATCTTTAAAATTTAGGCTATTTGAAGATGTAGTAATGTAATTTTTTTTAAGAAGGCAATCTTTAACATCGGAAATACCTGTGCCTTTTGAAGCTACTATAGGTATTATTGTTACTCCTAGTTTTTGTGATAAAAGCGTATAGTCAATGTTTATTCCCTTAGATATTGCTACATCTACCATGTTTAATACTAAAATTATTGGTTTGTTAAATTGCTTTAATTGTGTTGTTAGGTATAAATTTCTATCAAGACTTGATGCATCAACAATATTTATAATTACATCCACGTTACCGTTTTGTAAAAATTCCTTGGAAACTTTTTCTTCATTTGAATAAGTATCCATGGCATAAATACCAGGTAAGTCAACAATTGTTATTTTGTTATCTATAATACCTTCTTTTTTTTCGACCGTTACTCCCGCCCAATTCCCCACGTATTGGTTAGAACCTGTAAGTGAATTAAATAAAGTAGTTTTACCAACATTAGGATTTCCTAATAGTGCAGCAGTGATCATTTAAATCCTCCTTAGTATGTATCGTGTAGTCTCAAGTATTCCTCTAGTACGATTTTTTGCTTATTGAATAATAATTAGGCCTCTTTAATATATATATTTTTAGCGTCATTTTTTCTAATGGCTAAGTTAAAACCACGTAAATTTAGAATTATAGGATCTCCTAGAGGTGCAGTAGCTTTTAAAGTTACTTCGGTACCTTCTATGAAACCTAGTGCGAGTAATCTTTTAGCGAACTTCTCATCCCCACAGATTGAATGAATTAATGCTTTATCTCCTGGCTTTAAATCGTAAATGCTCATAATAATCACTCCTCAATGAAAATAATTCTCAATATCATTTTAGCATGGTTATCTATTAGTGTCAATATAAAACAACGGTATAATTTATAAAGTTTTAAAAATACTTTCATATAATAGATGAAATGTGATAACATATAAGAAGAGCAGAGTTTTAAATTAGATTGGTGCAAATTTACTGTTTTGCTTTTTAGTAAACTTAGTAAAAGTTAGAAAGCTTAGTAAAAAGTTAATAAACTTAGTAGAAAAGAGTGATATTGTGATTACAAAACTTAATAGTATTAAAGTGGGAGAAATTTCAATGGAAGGCTCACTTGCCATAGACGGAAATAAACAACTCTTTAAAGATGCATTGTTTTTTGATTTAGAACATTACATTTATAAAAAACCTATTTGTATTGGAGTATTTGGGTGTTGCTTTTATGATGAGATTTCAAATGAGTTAAAGGTTACACAATATATGGCAGAAAATAAAAAAGATGCTATAGAAATATTATCTTTAGCTAAAAATTATTTTGAAGAAATGAAAATGAAGTATAATAAAAAATACATTGTTACGTTTTCAGGAAACAATGATTTTACAGTTATAAACTATTTATTAAAGGCGCATAAAACAGACTTTTTACTAGAAGGGTATTTTGGAGAAATAGATTTACAAAAATGTTATGAAAAAGCTGAAGGAACTTGCATCGGACTTAAAGCACTAGAAAAGATATTTGAAATTGATCGCGAAAGCGAATTAATAAGTGGATCAAATTTAGCTAAAACCTTTGGTAAGATAGTAAAAGATGATGATTATATAAATAGAATGCCTCAGGAGAAAAAAGATAAAATACTACTATATAATGAGCAGGATGTTGTAAGTTTGTTTTATATTTATGTAGATTGGTATAATAAATTACCATTAAAAGTGGAAGAAGAAATAGTACAAAAAATAGTACAAGAATAGTGGGAACACAGCAATAGCTGTGTTTTTTTTATTTGCTTAAATAATATATAAGAATTTCTAAATTAAATTTCAATAGCTTTGTCGTTTCTTATTGCAAGTCACTCCGGAGAAAATTTATATTTATGTTACACAATAAGAAATTTCATAATAAACTTAGCAAAAAGGAATACTGTAACCCTTTTCGTAATATTTTAATATAAAGAATATGAAAAAATTATAAGATAAAATGCTAAAGCAATTTTATATAAATTGAGTGAATTCGGAAACTAATTATCAATCTAACAAAGTTTCAAAAAAATGATTTAAACCGTAGGTTCATTATAATTACTTATTTCTTGTTGTTTAAATTGTGAAAGTCATAAAAATGAGCATAGCAAAGCTAACCTATAAACTGTAATAATATGGG
>JBLHPD010000314.1:0-4241 GCA_047624165.1 Clostridium sp.
TGTTAATGGGAAGAAAAAAATAATTTTAAAAGTGAGTAAAGAACTAAAAGACTATAAAATTGATGAATCAGAGTTTCCTGATAAAGCTCAAGCTATTGGCACATGTAAAATTAAACTTCGTGTAGATGTTCAACCAAAATCATCACTCAACCTTTATTTTGAAAAAGGTCGTCTTAGCAAAGGAAAATATTCTCCAAGACCATGGTATGAAATAGAGTTAACCTCTACTTCAATAGAAGTTTCTTCAGAGTTTTATCCTAAAAGTGAGTTAATTGAAGAAGGAAAGAAGGCAAGAAAGGGCTCATTTAATGCATATGTAAAAGAAGATAATAACTTTTATAAAATCAAAATGGTTGTTCATGCAGATAATGGAAAGAACATTTCATCAGATAAAGAATCTGGAGGACGAGAAACTTTGGGAAAAATCATTAAAGGACATCTTGAAAAAGAAGGTCTTCTTTCTGAAGGGGATGTTATTACCTCAGATATATTAGAGGCATATGGAAATGATTCAATTTCTTTTATAAAAATATCTGATACTGACTATATACTTGAATTTTAATATTAATTTAGCAGCATATATGATATAATTGCAGCATATATGCTGCTTAAGTGGGAAATAGTATGAATGAAGAAATATGGAAAAACATATCAAAAAGTACCTTGAAATTTGAGCTTTTAAAAAAAAGTATAGATTACAATCAGCTTTCCAAAAAACTTTTGGAAATAGGTATAGTTGAATCTCCCTCAAATATTAATTCAAAAATCAACCGAGGTACTTTTAGTTTTATTTTTTTTATGCAATGTATGCAAGCTATCAATACTAAAAATATAATATTTGAAATAAAAGAGACAACAAATGAATAAAGAAACTATATTTAAACTAGGAGAGTTATTTTGCGGTCCAGGTGGACTAGCAATTGGGGCAAGCAAAGCAAGTATTATCAATAAGAATACGAATTGCAGTTTTAAAATCAGTCATCAGTGGGCTTCAGATTATCATAATGAGACTTGTCAAACATATGAACGTAATATAAAAGGCGCAAAAGTAATTTGTGCAGATGTAAGAGAGCTTATTAAAGACGATGAGTCCATGTCAGTTTTAAAAAAAATAGATGCTTTTGCATATGGATTTCCATGTAACGATTTCAGTATTGTTGGTGAGACTAAAGGATTTGATGGAAAATTTGGTGGACTTTATACTTATGGTGTAAAAGTAATAAATAAATTTAAACCTAAGTTCTTTTTAGCTGAAAATGTTGGTGGCTTAACAAGTGCAAATGAAGGTAAAGCTTTTATAGCAATTAAAAAAGATTTAGCAGAAGCAGGAAATGGATATGATCTCACTATTCATAAATATAAATTTGAAGACTATGGAGTTCCTCAAACAAGACACCGAATTATTATTGTAGGTATTGAGAAAAAATTAAAATTAAAATATAAAATTCCAGCACCTATAACAAAAGATAATCCTGTTAGTGCGAAAGAAGCCTTTGAAAATAATCCAATTTTAAGTACCGCTTATAATAATGAAAAAACAAATCAATCTGCAACTGTAATTGAACGTTTAGGTAAGATTAAACCTGGTGATAATATTTGGCAAACAGATTTGCCTAAGCACTTGCAATTAAATGTCAAAGGCGCAAAAATGAGCCAAATATATCGTCGGCTTCATCCTGATAAACCATCATATACAATTACTGGAAGTGGTGGTGGTGGAACACACGGATATCACTACAAGGAATTAAGAGCATTGACTAATAGAGAGCGAGCACGTATTCAAACTTTTCCAGATGATTTTGAATTTATGGGTAAAAAAGAAAGTGTTAGACGTCAAATTGGAATGGCTGTATCACCTGCAATGGCTCAAATATTATTTGAATCTATTTTAAAGACTTTTGCAGGAATAGATTATCTAAGTATACCAGCCAATCTGTCAAGTAAAAAAGTGATAATGTAATGTTGAAAAAGTAGTTATTAAGAAATATCATAAACTGTTTAGAACACCCAAGATAACAAATACGAGGAGACGAATAATTTACCCTAGCGGGAAAATTATCGCTCACGAAAAACGTTATGTCTAAAAGGAATTGAATTTTGAAAATCAATAAAGATGGAATTAAAATTAATGATTATGATTTATACATGACTAGATTATGTACCTCTTGTAATAATCAATATAAAATTATCGACATAGGCTTAGATAATAATCACTTTCATCCCCCTTATGATTATATTAAAGGGTGTAGCGAATATTGCTTACATTGTTGGATATGTCCAGAATACGCACCACCTACTATACCCATGGAGGATGAACAGGATATTGAATTGATTTTTCCAGAGCATCATACATATTGGTATGATGTTGATTTTTATCAAAAGATAGACTTAGGGAACTTAAAAGTTGCGTATAAGGATTATATAAAAGATGGTTATCACATTGCAATACTACCAATATCAAGATTGGTGACAAATAGAAGTATTTTTCTTCCTGAAGGAATAATGATTTATCCAGAAGGTAGATTAGATTTAACAAAGTATAAACTTAAGAATATAGATGCCTCAAAGTTAAAAGAAAAACATGTATCAGAACTTACAATGCAAGAATTATCATCTTTACAATCTCAACTTTCTAATGTATCACTGGATGCATTAAACAAGTATGCACTTATTGTCATACCAATAAAGTTAAATTGGGATACTATTTTTAATCATAGTCATGAAAAACATATAGAATTAATATCCAGTTTGTCTGAGATAATAACTCAAAAATGTTTAAACTATTTTATATATAAAAACTGCAAAATTTCATATATTTCAAATGATATCCTCCCTTCTTCACCTAGTCAAACTTTTATTAATAATATGTCCTCTACTCTTTTTGTTAATTTGAATAATAATGAATCCAAATTAATTTCTGGTGCTGTTTTTAATAGTCACATAACAAAGGGATTAGGATTAGCTTTATCCCAACCAGAATGGGATAACTTTCCAAAGAAAGGAGAAGTGGGTAAATTGGTTAATCATGCTTTTTTATTATATACTCAAATTATAAAAACAGAATCTGCAACTTCTAAATTTGTTCAAATTTTAAGCTTGTTAGAATTTTTAGCATTTCCTACAGAATATAAAAAATTTCAAGATGTTAAAAAAATAATTGCAAGATACACAATACAAGATACGAATTCAAAAGAATATCTAGACCTATTAAAAAGATTTGAAGAATTAACTAGTAAAAAAGATGCTGGAACTGGTGAACAAGTAGGTTTAAGAACTTGTATTGTGCATATCGGTGATCGTATAGAAAACTTATTACCTACTGCAAATGAAAGAAAAGAATTATTTGAAGAATTAAATACATATGTTAGAAATGTAATAGACCATATGATTCAGTATTCCAACCTATCCTTAGAAGAGTATTCTATTGAAAAAGAAAAACTTATAAAAACATAACAAATCATAGGAGCCAATAAGTAGCCTAGCGGCGACTTATTGGCTCTATTCAACCGTTAGATAGACAATTAAATTAAATTAACCTAGTTCAATAGGAGTTACAAGGTATGAAATTAAATTTATCTCGAAAACAATTAGTATTTGCACTTTTATACTCAGCAATTTTTCCAATAGCCACCCAAATTGATATGCAAACAACTGTATACGAAGGAGTCATGAATCATAAACCTATGATGTCATTTTATTCAGCTGTAATAACTTTTCCTTTTTTACCTATAGGTTTTTTTGGAGGAAGTCTGATTGCAAAAAATATATTTGGTGGAATAGAATTTATGTCAGTTAGCATGTACTTCAGTATATTATTGCAAGTTGTTTTAGTAATTCACTTGTTAAATAGAAGAAAAAATAAAAAGAACAATAACAAAATATCTAACAAATACGAGGAGACCAATAGTTTACCCTAGAAGGAAAACTATTGCTCACGGCAAACGTTATGTCCTAACATCAACTACTTTGAAATGTCTATTATTATCAAAGAGAAGGCTTCTATAAGACAGATATTAAAGCAATATTTAAACAGGTTATAAAAATGGATAAAAATAAAATATATAAAGTAAAATTAAAACAATACTATCAAGAAATATTAAAAAAAACAAGAACATGTTTACACCCTGAATGTCATTTTTTAGCAATTAATTCTCATACAGTATCTAGAAGTAAAAATCTTGAAAGAATATCTGATAATAGTCATGTATATTCTATTGAAAATATGATTTTTAAGATTAGTA
>JBLHPD010000315.1:0-4221 GCA_047624165.1 Clostridium sp.
CCTGCATTATTTTCAGTAAGCCACTCATATCTACAATTAAGACAAGGAGTTGTTGTCAATATAACATCAGGCCCCCCATCACACATATAACTAGAACCTGTAGAAACAAATGGATCTGAAATGTTCGGATTTAAGGGATTTAATATTGTTATCACATTAGATGTAGAAATACATCCATCATCATTAATTACTTGAAGTGTATATAATCCAGTTGTGTCTGTTCTATGGTTATAACCATTTGCTCCTGAAATTATATTTCCATTTAGGGACCATTGATAAGTCCATGTAGGAGGAGCTATAAATGGGCTTTGGGTAAATAAATCCACATAGCTTCCTTTACATAAATATGCTATATCCGAAGATACAATAATAGAATCTCCACCAAATAAAAAATCTGGCATCTCAGAAAAAATTTGAGGATTGAATAGAGAGGTATCTATTAATATAGAATCTGATTCTATTGCACAAGAATTAGGAAACGTGACATTAACAGAATAATAACCAGTAATGTTTGTTGTATAATCTGCACTATTTACACTAGGTATAGTCTGAGCAATTGACCCTATCTCTGATGTATAATAGGATTGTAGAGGGAATGAAATACAGCACCCCGAACCTAAAGCACAAGGAGCTGTCGTATTTGTTATACAACTATCTAAGGCATTACTAGATTTTGTCCAATCAGTAGAAACATATACATCATCAGGTAATTTATTATCTATTCTATAAGACCACCCATCATTATAACACCATAAAGCTCCAAAATAGGTTGCTCCTCCCCCTATTGCTATCTCAGTATAATCACCATAAAGATCCACTAATCGAGCACCAGTGCCATCATCATAGTATAACTCAATCGCATCATTCCCATCAATATCGACAATACCTAAAGAGTCTTCATAGTCAGGTACAAAACCAAAGAAACTAGTAAACTCTATTGCATCTTCTGCTAAGTAGATATAGCTACCACTAGCTAGAGAAACATTTGGAAATTGAAAACTTGCAGGTGCGACCATTGAACTATTTCCGTCAAATGCCACATCTACAGAATAAACACTTAAATCTGGTATGTTACCTAATGCGTATAGTTCAATCCCCTTAGGTTGTCCTCCAGGAGTATTCCCATCAAACACTCCCGTAATCATCAATCTTGCACTATCTGGAAAATCATAAAAATGCCATTCATAACTACATCCTGTGCAATTTATGGTAGAGAGCGTGGCTGTATTGCTATCGCATAAAGCTAAGGTTGAAGCATTTAAGGGAGGTTGAGAAGTAACTCGTTCTCCAACAATAATAATTCTAGATTTCTCAATACATCCATTATTAGATCCTCTAACTTCTACATAGTACTCGTCAGGAACTGTCCTTGATAAAGTAGTTGAAGTTGCTCCTGAAACTGCTGCTGTAGCACCATACCATTGATAAGTACAAGTTGCACATGGATTAGAAACCTCTAAAACAACAGAATCCCCATTACAAATATTAAAAGAGTCTCCTAATATAATAGGTTCTGCTATAACACTAGATGTTATAGTTAATATGGTAGAAACGCCAACACATCCTCCAACCGTGTTATTAGTCACCGTTACGCTATAAGTTCCAGGCGTAAATGCAAATGTGTAAGGACCAGTATTCCCATCACTCCACTCATAAGTACAAGTAGGACAATCATCTAAAGATGTTGTTGATAAGGTAAGTGGATTTCCATTACAGATAACTGTGGAAGCAGCCCCTGTTGTATCTATACAATTAATAGGTGGTGGAAAAACACAAGGAAGTTGGGCCATTAACGACTCGATAGAAAAAAAAAACAGTACTGTATACAAGAAAATATGTATAGATTTTAGCTTCATAATAGGTGATATTTAGGAGATATCAATATGATATAAGTATATCATTTTGCATTTAACTTGGTTAAAGTACAATTTTATTAGCTAGTATCTAGGATTTTGTATGTTTTTTACTGCAAAAAAAAAAATGGTGCAAAATTAGCTTCACAACCCTTAAAATTATTTATTGAAATTTTAGAGGTAAGAGGAATTTTGCACTACAAATTATAATTGCCCAATTATAATTAAATGCCCAACAGTAAATCTATAAAGTAAAATTAAAAATAGGTTTTTTTTTAGAAAAATCAAAATTTTTTATTAAATTTTCACACTCATCTTTTATTGTAAAATAAAAAAAGTCTAAATTTTAATATTTTACTAATAATGTATACTGAAGACAAGCTACAGTTCAAAACCTATTATATTTTCAATATTAAGTCATTTAAAACGCATTTAACAAAATGAAATATATACTATTGTTCTATTTGTCCTTATTAATAAACTCCGAATCTATAAATAAGCAACATGAAACTAATACCCCTTCACCTAATCCACCTATTTTTAAAGCTTTAAAGTCTTCAAAGACAAATATTTTCTTCTCTAACCTATTAAAAGAAGATATCAATGTTAATCCGCTAGGGTATCAGTATGTCTATAATGGAGGTGGTGTAGCTCTTGGTGACCTTAATAATGATGGGTTAACAGACATCTACTTTACTGGAAACATGGTTGATGACAAAATATATTTGAATAAAGGAAACATGCAATTTGAAGACATCACTTCCAAAGCTATCCCGAAATCTAATGAAGGGTGGCATACAGGTGTAACAATGGCAGATGTAAATTCAGATGGTTTCCTAGACATATATGTCTGTAGAGCTGGCCCTGCAAACCTAAGAAAACAAAGGAGCAATTTTTTATACATAAACAACAAAGATTTAACATTTACAGAACGTGCTCTTGAATACGGTTTAGCTGATACATCACTTAGTACACAAGCTACATTCTTTGATTTTGATTTTGATGGTGACTTGGATGTTTATGTCATGAATATTCCATACATGACTCCCTTAGTAGTAAATTTAGCTGCTATCAAAGAAAAAACACTTTCAGAATCCGATCATTTTTATGAAAATAGAAATGGCAAGTATATTGATATTACAGAACAGACAACAATTCTTGACAAAGCTTTCGGTCTTGGCTTAGGTGTTAGTGACTTTGATGATGATGGCTATCCTGACATTTACGTTGCAAATGATTATGATGATCCTGATATTTTATATTGGAATAAAGAAGGATCCTTTAATGATGAAATAAAAACAAGAACTAAACACACTTCTCAGTTGGGTATGGGAACAGATATAGCTGATATTAATAATGATGGCGCATTTGATATTATGGAACTAGATATGGCCTACTCTAGTCATTTTCGATCAAAAACTAACATGACTAGTATGTCCACTAAAAAATTTAAGTCTCTGATTGATCAAGGCTTTCAGTATCAATACATGTATAATACATTTCAAATAAATAATGGAAATAATACCTTTAGCGATATTAGTCAAATTTCAGGTCTTGCAAAAACAGATTGGAGTTGGGGAACCTTATTAGCTGATTTTGATAATGATGGGCTAAAAGATGTTGTTGTTACAAATGGTTATCAAAGAGATGTAACTAATAGAGATTTTCAAAATAAGGTGCAAGGAAAGGTAGAAACCAAAACGAAAGAAATAACAGAGCGATTCTTAAAAGATCGAACAAATCCTGAATTAATAGCAGAGTTAAGACTAACATTCCAAAAAGCATATTTAGATATTGTAAAAACTGCTCCAAAAACAAAAGAGGCAAATTTTTTATTTCAGAATAAGGGAAATTTAGTTTTTGAAAAAGTAACTAAAAAATGGGGCTTTGATAAAAAAGTAAACTCAAATGGAATTGCGTACTCCGACCTGGACAATGATGGTGATTTAGACTTGGTTATTAATAACTTAGACGAAGTTGCTTCTATCTATGAAAATCAATCTAATAAAATTAAAAACACCAATTACCTTTCTATAAGATTAAAAGGTAACTCTGCGAACCCTTTTGCTGTTGGTTCGAAAGCAACAATTTACGTAAATGATCAAATTCAAGTATTAGAACTATTTACTACTCGTGGGTTTCAATCTTCTGTTGATCACAGGTTACATTTTGGAGTTGCTAATAACAAAAATATAGATTCGCTTAAAATTAGATGGCCTGACCAAAAAATTACGTTACTAAAAAACATTAAAACCAACCAAATCTTAACTATCAATTATAATGACTCAGAATTGATTACAAAAAAAAGTAGCCCTACACCAAAGCAAGAAAGTATTTTTACCGATATATCTAATGACTTGGTATTAAG
>JBLHPD010000316.1:0-4210 GCA_047624165.1 Clostridium sp.
TGCAGCACTTGATAAATTCAATATTTCTAGAGCGAAGCTTGTTTCAATAATTTCCATTGTTGGTTTCTGCGGTAGTGCATGTTTTGCAAGCTATGCAGGATTTAACTATATTCTAGACATAGTAGACGCTTATGTAGGAAATGTTGTGATTGCTGGACTCGGACTCGTAGAGGTTATTGTAATTACCAGAATTTATGGAACGAGTAAGCTTCGAGAGGAAGTAAATCTTTACTCTGACTTTAGTATTGGTAAATGGTGGGATTATTTATTAAGATACTTTACACCCTTATTACTGGGAGCTGTTGTAATAATAAATACATTCAATTTAATTAGCGAATTGTTTAGTGAAGATACAGTTTTAATAGTTTCTAATATCGTATTCGGTTGGGGAACCGTAGTCATAATGATTGGTGTATCTGTTGTACTTTATAAGAAAAAATGGACTGCAAAAGCCCAAGAAGAGAAGGACCTATTAACTAATAATGAAGCAAATGCAGAAATAGAAATAAATGAATAATTGGAGGGATTCATATGTCAACAAGTGCTATAGTAATGATGATAATCGGATGTGGAGCAGTTTGGGGCGGAACAGTAAGTGCGATTTTCATCGCACTCAAGGTAGATAAGAAAAAAAATCTTAAGAATAAAATCAACTAATAAAAATAAAGTAAAGTTTTGTATATACATTTTATTGCTTATATTGTATTATGTTCTTATATACGAATAAAATAATATTGCAATATTACAAAAATTTTAAATATTCTGTATTTTAAATAGCATGGTGCAACCATTTATATAAGGGACCATAAATAGTTTGGCTATGGGTAGTTGTTAAATAAGACCTAAGTATATTAAAGACTTCATGTCTTTGTATAAATATTATCAAATCTTATAAAAATAGGGGGATATTTAATGAAAAAGATTATTGGGTTAATGCTTACACTAATACTGGTTTTGGGAGGGCTTTTAACAGGCTGTGCAAGCAAGAATGAGGCTAAACCAGCAGCGCCAGCTGCACCGGAAGCTAGTAAAAAAGTAAAGGTAGGGTTTATTTATGTAGGGCCTATTGGTGATGGTGGATATACTTTTGCTCACGATCAAGGAAGATTATATCTTGAAAAGGAACTTGGAGATAAGGTAGAGACAGTATTTAAGGAAAGTGTAGTAGAAGATACTGCAGAGGTTGATAAGACGTGTGAGGAAATGATTAACAATGGGGTTACAGTAATTGTTGGAACAAGCTTTGGATTCATGGATGGAATGGTCAAATCAGCAAAAGAACATCCAGAAATAAAATACATGCATTGCTCTGGATATATGCAAGAAACTAATATGTCAAATTATTTTGGTAGAGACTATCAGGTAAGATACTTATCAGGTATTGTTGCAGGTATGAAAACTAAATCAAATAAAATCGGTTATGTTGCAGCTATGAACATTCCTGAATGTGTAAGAGGTATAAATGCATTTGCACTTGGCGTGCAATCCGTTAATAAGACAGCAGTTGTAAAAACTGTATGGACTAATACATGGTATAATCCTGCAACGGAAAAAGAAGCGGCAAAGGCACTTTTAGATCAGGGTGTAGATGTTATTGCTCAGCACCAGGATACAACTGGACCACAAATAGCTGCAGAGGAAAAAGGAGTTTGGTCTATAGGTTACAATTCAGATATGAGCGCAGCTGCACCAAATGCTTATATGACAGCTCCAATTTGGAATTGGGGACCATATTATGCAGATCAAGTAAGTAAAATTATTGATGGAACTTGGAAATCAGAAAGCTATTGGGGAGCAATGGAAGAAGATAACAGTAAAAGTATAATATACTTAGCTCCTTTAACTAAGAATGCTCCAGCTGATGCACAAGCTGCAGTAGATATTGTTAAGGCTGATATAATTTCTGGGAAAAACAAAGTATTTGTAGGCCCTATTTATGATAATACTGGGACTTTAAGAATTAAAGAAGGGGAAGTTATGTCAGATAAGGATATGCTTCTATTTGATTGGTTTGTTAAAGGTGTAGAAGGTAAAGTAAAATAGAAAAGGGTGATATTATGAGTACTGTTCCACACATATCAATGAAGGGAATTACTAAAATTTTTGGTAAGGTAATTGCTAATAATAATATTAATTTAGAAATAAATAGTGGTGAAATCCATTCATTGCTAGGAGAAAATGGAGCAGGAAAAAGTACACTAATGAACATTCTGTCAGGAATTTACATTCCTGACAGAGGTTCTATTTTTATTAGTGGAAAAGAAATGAAATTTTCTGCACCAAAGGATGCTATAAATGCAAAAATCGGAATGATTCATCAGCACTTTAAACTAGTAGAAGTAATGTCAAGCCTCGAAAACATAATGATTGGTCAAAATACTAATTTTTTTATAAATAAGAATAAAGTAATTAAGGATATTACAGACCTATCTGATATGTATGGTCTTGAGGTTGATGTTAATAAAAGAGTATATGACATGACAGTGGGAGAAAAACAAATATTAGAAATACTTAAGGTAATGTATAGAGGTGCAAAAATACTTGTGCTAGATGAACCTACTACAGTGTTTACTCCTCAGGAAACAAAAAAGCTGTTTAAAATAATTAATAAAATGAAGCAGCAGGGTTGTGCCATAATATTCATAAGTCATAAAATGGACGAGGTTATGGAGCTATCAGATAAGATAACTGTCCTTAGAAAGGGCGAGACCATTGCTACTCTTGACACAAAAGATACTAATCCTATGAAACTGGCAGAGCTTATGGTGGGACATCCTGTAGATTTATGTATTAAGAAAGTAAAATTTGAAAGCATGGAAAATATTTTAGAGGTTAAAGATCTTAAAGTACTTGATGAAGATGGAATAGCGAGAGTAAAAAAAATGTGCTTTACTATTGGAGAGGGAGAAATACTTGGAATGGCAGGCATTGTAAACAGTGGACAGAAGGAATTATGTGAAGCACTTATAGGAATGCAGCCTGTAAAAGATGGGGAAATAAATTTCAAGGGAGAAAATATTGTAGGGAAGAATACAAGAGAAATAATCAAAAAAGGTATTAGCATGAGTTTTATTCCGGAAGATAGGCTTGGTATGGGGCTCGTTAGTTCCATGGATATGGTAGATAACTTAATGCTTAAAGAATACCATTCCCAAAAGGGATTTTTTATTGATAAAAAGCCTGCGGTAATTATAGCAAATGAAATCATTACAAAGCTTGAAATAAAAACTCCAGGAATTTATTATCCTATTAATAATTTATCTGGAGGAAACATTCAAAAAATACTACTAGGAAGGGAACTGGCTGCAAACCCAAAACTACTCATAATGGCATATCCAGTAAGAGGACTTGATATAAATACTTGTTATACTATATATGACCTGATAAATCAGCAAAAGGCTAAGGGGGTAGGAGTGCTTTTTATTGGAGAAGATTTAGATGTATTAATTCAGCTTTGCGATAGAGTAATGGTGATTTGTGGTGGTGAGATTACTGGAATTTTGAATAGTGATAATGCTACAAAAGAGGAAATTGGGTTACTTATGACAGGCCATAAAAATACGTTGCAACAAGCATAAGGGGGGGAAGGATGCTAAGGTTTATAAAAAGAGATGAAATAAGCAAAGGTAAAAGTGTATCCATTAGGATTTCATCAGTAATACTAGCGCTTTTCACATTTAGCATAGTTTTTATACTGATGAATAAAAATCCTATAGATATTTATGCGTCAATGCTTAAAGGAGCTTTTGGGTCGACTTATTCTATTAGAGAAACTATTAAACTAGCCATTCCTCTTTGCATAGCAGGTCTAGGTATTGCTGTAGCCTTTAAAATGCATTTTTGGAATATTGGCGCTGAAGGCCAAATTCTTATGGGAGCCTTTGCAGCTTCAATGTTCGCACTTAAATTTCCGGAAATGCCAAGACCTATATTATTAGTGATAATGATGGTAGCAGGCATAATGGGAGGGAGTTTATGGGCATTAATCCCAGCAGTCTTTAAAGCAAAGTGGGGTACCAATGAAACAATAGTTACTTTGATGATGAATTACATTGCTATTAAATGGATAGTTTTCCTTCGGTATGGACCGTTAAAGGACCCTAATGCAAGGGGTTTTGCGAAAATTGCAAACTTTACTGATAATGCTATACTTCCAGAGATTTTCAAGGTGCATATTGGATGGATCTTTGCGATTGTTTTAGTTATATTT
>JBLHPD010000317.1:0-4196 GCA_047624165.1 Clostridium sp.
TTGGATGCTCATTACAGCAGAGAAAGATAATAAAATAAATACTATGACTGCTTCTTGGGGTGGTTTTGGTGTTCTATGGGATAAAAATGTTGCTTTTATTTTTATAAGACCTCAGCGGTATACTAAAGAATTTGTAGATAATTCGGATACTTTTTCTTTGACATTCTTTGATAAAACATTCAAAAAACAATTGGCGTATCTAGGAAGTGTATCAGGCAAGGATGAAGAAAAGATTTCTAAAGCCAATTTAACTATTCAACATTCAGATAGTACTCCTTACTTTGACGAAGCAAAAATTACAATGATATGTAACAAATTATATGCACAGGATATTAAACCTGAATGTTTTATATCAAGTGAATTAGATATATCAATGTATCCTGAAAAAGATTATCATACATTATATATCGCAGAGATAGAAAAAGTTCTTATAAAAGAATAGCTAAAAGGAATCCTTTAGGACGTTGGATTCGGGATTTAGTTCTAAAGAAAGACGTGAAAGAGCGCTAGAAGCACTTGATAAGGTAGGACTTAGTGATAGGGTTAAACATAAACCCAATGAAATATCTGGAGGACAGAAACAAAGAGTGGCAATTGCCAGAGCTATTGTTAATAACCCTGCAGTTCTCATGGCTGACGAACCTACAGGCAACCTAGATTCGAAATCTTCAATTGAAATTATGAAGATTTTTCAGAAACTAAATAGTGAAGGTGCAACGGTTGTCATGGTAACTCATGAGCCGGATATTGCTCAGCATACTAAAAGAATAGTTCGTTTTAAAGATGGAAAAATAATTTCTGATTTAAGGGTTAAAGATAGAATAGTATTATAACAAGGTAACTGCGCCCCATTGAATTATACAACTAAAAAAGAGTTGTATAATTCAATGGGGTATTTTTATTCCCACTGTTATCCATTTATGTTACAATTAAAGTTAAATTAACAAATAAATTTCACTAATATAGTAAACACATAAAAAATACATTCAAGGGGATGGTATGATGGAGAAATTAGAAAGTATAATATCAATTGTGGATTTACGAATGAGCTATGGGAGTAAAAATGTGCTTAATGGAATAAATCTAGAGATTCCTCGCGGGCAGATAATAGGATATATAGGAACTAATGGTGCTGGTAAAAGTACCACTATAAAAATAATGCTTGGAATACTTGAAGGATACACAGGTAAGGTAGAAATATTAGGACAAGATATAAGTAATGGAAGTGTAGAGTATAAAAAGAAAGTAGGTTATGTTCCAGAACTCGCAGATATATATGAAAATTTAACTGCTTATGAGTACATAAGCTTTTTAGGCGAAATATATGGATTAGAAGAGAAAAAGCTTATTGAGAGAGCAAAAAAGCTTATGGGCCTATTTGGAATGGAGGGTGTTATAAATTCTAGAATATCCTCATATTCAAAAGGAATGAAGCAAAAGCTGCTTATAATTTGTAGTTTAATTCATAATCCAGATATATTATTTTTTGACGAGCCTTTAAGTGGACTAGATGCGAATAGTGTAATGGTGTTTAAGGAGGTTATGCGCACTCTTGCTGCGAGAGGAAAGACTATATTTTATTCGTCTCATATAATGGATGTTGTTGAGAAGATAAGTGATAGAATATTACTAATAAATGATGGGAAAGTAGTTGCAGATGGAAGTTTTGAGGAGCTTAACAATAATCAGAAGGAAGGATCACTAGAAGAAATATTCGATAAGATAACAGGATTTAATGATCATGCGGAGATTGCTAAAGAATTTGTTTCTTTAGCCTGCGAGGTGTAATTATGAAAAATTTCACCGTACTTGTGATACTAGACAAATTTCAATCATTATATGAAAAATTAGGCGTTAATTATAAGACTATGAGAATGATACTCCAGATAAAACTAACCATGGATGGTCGTAGAGTAAGCACTGTAATGCGAAATAATAAAAAGAAAGATGATAAGGAGGATAAGAATAATTATTTATCATTACTTACGATTAATTTATTTATGAGCATTTTTATTGGATTTATACTAATGAGTGGCATGGCATCAATGATAGCTACAAATATTGTAATAGGCATAAATCTATTTATGATGGTATCACTTATGATATCTGACTTTTCAGCAGTGTTACTTGATGTAGGAGAGAAAAATATATTATTGCCAAAGCCTATTGATAGTAAGACATTTAATGCAGCAAAGACTACTCATATATGTATATATTTGATGGGATTATCACTGTCATTAAATTTGATTCCACTAGCTATTGGTTCAGTCAAATATGGACCTTTGTTTTTTGTGATATTTAGTATAGAAAGTATACTTGCAGTATTTATAGTTATAGCGGTAACAGCGTTATTATATACAGTGGTTTTAAGGTTTTTTGATGGTGAAAAACTAAAGGATATAATAAACTATTTTCAAATATTATTAGCCTTTGTATTTGCATTTGGATATCAACTAGTTGCTAGAGTTTTTAATTCTACAAATATGAATAGTGAATATGTGCCTAAGTTTTGGCATGCGCTACTTCCATCTATGTGGTTTGCAGCTCCATTTGGGATATACATCGATGGGAATAAACAATCTTTTCTAATGTTTTTATTATTACTCGGAGTTGTAGGACCGATTTTGTTAATTACAATTTATATTAAAGCTGTAGTACCTTATTTTGAAAAAAATCTTCAAAAATTAAATGAAAATGGAGGGAACGTAAGTAAGACAAGTGAAAATAAAAAAGAGTTTATAGCGAGCCTGGTCTGCAGGGACAAGGTGGAGAAGAGTATGTTTAAATTCACTCAAAATATGATATCTACGGAAAGAAACTTGAAGCTTAAGGTGTATCCGACCCTAGCAATGGCAGTATTTATGCCAGTTCTATTTATTTTTATGGAAAGAGGAAATGGTAAATCATTCATGGATAATATTCAAACAGGCTATGGTGGTAAAATTCATTTATTAATGTATATAAGTATATTCCTATTATGTTTTTGTACAGCGTTTATAAACAATAGTGATAGTTATAAGGGGGCCTTTATATACAAGGTATTGCCAATAGAAAATCCAGGTATAATACTAAGAGGGGCAATAAAAGGAACTATATTTAAGCTAATAATACCACTTTATATGTTAGAGGCTACAGTGTTCTTAATATTAAAAGGTCCAATAATAATTATAGACTTAATAGTAATGTTTTTAGCTCTTTTAATATTATCGTTGGTGTATTTTAAATTATCAAATAAGGCAATGCCATTTAGCATAAAGTTCGCTATAGCAGATAGTGGTAAGCTTATAAGACCATCAATAATTACAAGTATTCTGCTTGGTGTATTTGCTATAATCCATATAGTTATTAGAAATAATACGGTATTTGTTGGTATTTATGGTGGGGTGCTTTTAATAGTAAATGTAATACTTTGGAGAATTAGCTTTAAGGTAAGCTGGAAGGACATACAGATGTAATGATTAATGGAGTATTATATATATCTTTTCTTTTACTCCTACTAATTAACAATTAAAATAGTGCAAATAATGATGTCATAACTATAAGAATCTCTCATTTGAGCTACAATATGTTTATTATGCTGTTAGAGAATTTACAAGTGAAATATTATATTAATATCAAATGATAATTCAATTGTTTGTAGTATTTTGAATTATTATGATGATAGCTGAAGATTATATTAGCCAAAAGGGCTATAATATGGTATTATAGTAGATAATGGTGAAGTAAAACATAAATAAGGGAAATGTAATTTATTATATTTTTTTGTATGAATATTCATTAGAGGTATTAAAAAAAAACATATGTCATTGAATACTTGAAGTAACAGACTCAAGCAAATGTCACTTTGAAATCTAAAGCATCTATTCTAAAGGCAAAAATTATATGGATTTTTCACATTATTCACTAAGTTAAAAATTTTCCAAGGAATTTAATAAATATTTTACCACATGTATGCAAGAATACTTTTGTTATACATGTGTATTTGTTATACTTATAAATCCGCTTTAATAAGGATTATTCACCACGAAATGGTAATAGTAAGCATTATCATTACAAATATATAGGGGGGGTGTAGTTATGAATTTGTTTAGTTTTTTTATTTCCAGATGGGAGACTATATTGGACCTTACAGTGGAGCATTTTATTATGGTGCTTATTGCAATGGCCATTTCCATAATGCTAGGAATCACTGTAGG
>JBLHPD010000318.1:0-4167 GCA_047624165.1 Clostridium sp.
TGTATTCAGGCATGCCCTGTAGGTGCTATCCATACTATAAATCGAAGATCTTATATTGACCCAAATAAATGTATTGAATGTGGTAAATGCAAAGTTGCTTGCCCTTATAATGCAATTTCTGATGTTAGGAGACCTTGTATTAGAGCTTGTAGTGCTGATGCTTTAAGTATTGATGAAGATAAAAAAGCAGTAATTGATAACGAGAAATGTATACAATGTGGTGCTTGTGTTTATCAATGTCCTTTCGGTGCAATTATGGATAAATCCTCAGTAGTAGACGTTACCAATGTATTAATGGAATCAAAAAATGATAAAAATAAACATATATATGCTGTCATTGCACCTGCAATTGCTAGCCAATTTACCTATGCTAAAATTGGTCAAGTAGTTTCTGGTATAAAACAAATGGGGTTTAAAGATGTCTTAGAAGTTGCCTTAGGTGCAGATATGGTAGCACAACATGAAACAAGTGAATTTATAGAAAACATCCAAGAGTTCAAAGCTATGACAAGCTCTTGTTGTCCAGCCTTTGTTTCTTACATTAAGAAAAATTACCCAGAACTCGGTAAACATGTTTCAAGCACCGTTTCACCTATGATAGCAATTTCTAAACTAATTAAAACGACTGATCCACTAGCTAAAGTCGTATTTATCGGACCTTGCACAGCTAAAAAAATGGAAATAAAAGAGGACGATCTAAAAGGTATTACAGATTATGTATTGACTTTTGAGGAGCTTCAGGCAATGCTTGATGCTTTTGAAATAGACATTGAAACTTGCGAGGAAATTGCCTTAAATAATGCATCTTTTTACGGAAGAATTTTTGCTAGATCTGGCGGTCTTACTGAGGCAGTTAAACACTTAGTTGACGCTGAAGATACTTCTGTTGAATTTAAACCTATAAGCTGTGACGGTCTCATCGAATGTGATAAAGCCCTAAAATTATTGAAATTCAATAGATTAAACGGTAATTTTATAGAGGGAATGGCTTGTAATGGTGGATGTATAGGTGGCGCAGCCTCCCTTAATCATGGTCAGAAAGATAAAACTGAAGTAGACAAATATGGAAAATTAGCCTTAGAAAAAAGTGTTAGTGATTCACTCAGAATAATAGATATAGAGAAAATTGACCTACATCGAGGTAAAAACTTCATTTCTAAATAATATTTTATTTTTAAAATTAATTTGGTATATAAACCATAAATACTCATTTTAAAAGAGCATCAACTAAAAATAGTTGATGCTCTTTTATGCCTTGAATCTAGTTGTTAATTGATTCACCTTTAACAATATTTTTTTATATTATAGCATATTCATAATCTCTCCTAACTTAAACTATGTTATAATTTTAGAGTACATTTAAATTACATAGGAGATGATAAAGGTTGGATATGATAATAAAAATACTACTACTTTTAGTTCCAGCAGGTCTATTTATTTACTTTGACAAAAAAATGGTAATTACCAATAAAGTTAAATCTAAATTAAAGATAAATCACTTTATAGGATTATTTGCTTTTATGACAATGTCCTTATTACTTACAACATTAATAGTAGCAGCGTTAACAATGTTTTTACATTTATCTAGTGTTTTTACATATGGATTTCAAACAGTGCTCCTAGGAATTCTTTTGGGGTTATTCTCAAATTTACAGAGGATATTAAGAATACAAGGACGGTAGTAATGGGAACGCTTTGCTGTGGCAGAGCGTTCCTTTCATTTACCCAATAGAACTAAGTATATGTATTTAACTGTTAATAAACGTAATAATAAATTTGCTTCCTACATCCACCTTACTTCGCACCTCAATCATCCCATTGTGTGCTTCAATTATTGATTTTGATAGTGCCAGACCTATTCCAATAGATTCACTTTTCCTTCCTGCTTTAGCTTTGTAAAACCGCTTAAATATATTTGGCAGATCAGCCTCGCTTATACCTTCCCCGGTATCCTCTATTATAATTCTTTTATACAGTGGATTTTCCACAAGCTCTAAATTTATTGTTCCACCAACAGCATTATGTTCTATGCCATTTTTAATAATGTTAATAAGTGCTTCTTCAAGCCACAATCTATCATGATGAAAAACTATTTCTCCATTTTCTTTAAAAGTAATAACAACCTCTGCCTCATATGCCTTGCTTTCCAGTGCATCTATTGCATCTTGCACCGTTTCATTTAAGCTTTGTTTCTCTTTCACAATTTCTATGGCTCTAGCATCTAATTTAGCTAACTTAAGTAAGTTTTTTATCAGCCAGTTCATCTTTTCTAGTTGGTTTTGATTATTTAATAAAAAGGCCTCCCTTTGATTTTGAGGTAACTTCTTCGTAATCATAATATCGTTATATAAAATAACAGATGAAAGTGGAGTTTTTAGTTGATGAGATATATCTGATAATAAATCCGCTAGAAATTGTTTCTCACGCCTTAAGTCACTTAAATTACTTCTAATAATTTCCCTCATGGAATTAAAAGAAATCGCTAGTTTTGAAAAATCGCCTTCTTTATTTTCATTTATAGCTATATCATAATCGCCGTCAACTACCTTTTTTGCAGCATTTGTTAGTCTTCTTATCCTTTTATAAAAAAAACCATATTGAAAATAATTCAAGATAAATAATATAAAAGTCATAAAAATAAAGCTTAAACTAGTTGAATAGTTGTTTTTTATAATAGCCCTACTTACATATGGAAAAAGTGAATCCTCTAACTCCTGCGTTACCCCATATTGCTTTAATAAAGCACTTCCCTGTATAGCTTCTTCCTTAGAAACTTCCCTTGTAATAAGTGGTATAATTTCCTTTTCCATTTCAGGATCTTTTTAAATTACCCTTGCAGCAATGGCTCCTAAACTTTTTATATAGTCTGCCTTCAAATTATCATTATGGGTTTTTAAAAACAGTGCTGTAATAATTAAAAATAGTGTCATTACAAACAAAAGAACTGCCGTGCTTATTTTCAGTTCCGAATTAATAAAATATCTTTTCATACCAATCTACTCCTTAATCAGCACCGCAGGTGCTGCCATCACCTTAAATGCTTTGCACATCCTTATTCCACTTATACCCTAGTCCACGTCTATTAACTATATACTGAGGGTCACTTGGATTGTCTTCTACCTTGTCTCTTATTCTCTTAATATAAACAGATAGTGTGTTTTCATCAAAAAAAGGATCTTCCCCTTCTAATAGTTCACACAGTATCTCATCCCTCTTCATTAAAACATTAGGCTTATTCATGAATATTAATAAAAGCTTATATTCTTGTGCTGTAAGATTTATAATATCGCTATTTTTTCGAACAGTTCCTTTTACATTATCAACAATTATATTTTCACATTTAAGCATATTTTGTGATGATATATTTTTAGAATTTGCTATATTGTTAGAATTACGCCTTATGGCTGCCTTTATCCTTGATATAAGTTCTCTAACCCGAAAAGGTTTTGTTATATAATCGTCTCCACCTATTTCAAGACCCTGAACTATATTAACCTCATCGTCACAGGCTGTTAAAAATATTATAGGAACATCACTTTTGTTTCTTATGTACTTACATAATTCATATCCGTTACCATCAGGCAGGTTAACATCTAATAAAACTAAATCGAACAGCTCTACTTGGAATAATTTTTTCCCACCTTCTACAGTTGGGGTTCTAGAAACTTCATATCCCCCATCTTTTAGAGAAAACTCTATGCCAAGAGCCAATGACTCATCATCCTCAACTAATAATAATCTATCCATAATTTTCACCTCATTTAAAATATTGTAAACAATTAACACCTTAATAATACCTTACTTATAGGTTAATTTAAAGGAAACCTATAAATGCAAATTAGAAAAGAGAAGATTATTATTAATAATCTTCTCTAACTGCTTGAATTAAATTTTCCTTTTTAATTCTTGAAAGAGGTGATAGCACTGAAAGATAGCCTATTGCTATAGATGCCCCTCCCGCAATTGATATCGCCTGCCAAGGTACCATCCATCCGAACTCTCTAAATCCACCCATTGATTTAAATAATAAGAATGATATACCACAGCCTATAATGCAGCCGTATATGGCACCAACAATTCCATAAAGAAGCCCTTCTAGCACAATCATTTTCTTTAAACCCTTTTGAGTTAGTCCTATGGATTTCAAGGTAGCAAACTCTCTTTTTC
>JBLHPD010000319.1:0-4130 GCA_047624165.1 Clostridium sp.
GTCAAGCGTTTTATGCAAAAAAAATGGGGGAATTAATAAAAATTAATGATATTAAAAATGAGTAATCACGGGCTCTAAAGAGTTTCCGTGAGAGCTCATTTTCCATAAGGGGGTTCTAATAAAAGTATCCTTTAAATCATTCATGTTAAATGCCATATATGGAACACCGAAATTCTCTAGGGATGATAAATGAATTATAAGTAAGGTATAGCCAGTGGCAATCCCTAATATACCCATGGAATTTGCTAGAAATAACATTGGGAATCTTAATAGTCGTATAGAAATAGACATATCAACTGTGGGCACTCCAAAAGAAGCAATAATTGTGATGCCAATTACAAGTAGAGTAGTAGGACTTACCATATTTGATTGTACTGCGGCATTTCCTATAATAATGCCTCCAACTATACTTAAAGTCTGTGCTATTTTTGAAGGAAGCCTTAATCCTCCTTCTCTTAAAAGTTCCATAAGTATTTCTAGTATAAGTATTTCTATAAATGGCGAAAGAGAAATTCCTATTCGTGATTGTACGACTGGAACAACAAATTCAATAGGTATGAGTTCGCCATTATATTTAATTAATGTTAAATAAATTGATGGAAGTGTAATAACTAATAAAACTGATAAATATCTAAGAAACCTTATTATATTTGCAGAAATTGTTTTTTCATTATAATCTTCAACGGCGTGAAAAAATTCAACAAATACAGAAGGAAGTGTTAATACAAATGGAGAACCATTTAAAATTACAGCTATTCTACCTTCCATAATGCTTGGAGTCACCCTATCTGGCCTCTCTGTGGACAGGCACATAGGGAAAATACTGTAGGTGTTTTCATCTATAAATTCTTGTAATGACCCTATGCCTGTAATTGAATCTACGTCTACTGCATTTATTCTTTCTCTTAGCTCATCTAGAGCCTCAGTATTAACTAAATCTTTAATATAGACTAAGGCTAAATCCGTCTGCGACCGTCTTCCAACAACAAGTTTTTCAATGGATAGATTTGGATCCTTTATGTACCTCCTAAGCAAACTTATGTTTACTTCTAAGTTTTCCACAAAACCATCTCTTGATCCCCTTAGTGAAGTTTCATTAATTGGATCGGATACGGGCCTAATGGCACCACCATTGGTATCAATTATTACATAATAATCTATATTTTCGATTAAAAGCAAAGTATTTCCGTTCTTAATATTTTTAGAAACTTCTTCAGTATTATCTTTAATAAAAGAACATTCCGCAGTTATGTAATTACTACACAAAAACTTTGGAGTGTCACTATTTAGTTCTATGGAATTCGTTATTTGAATCATTAGTGGATTGAGAATATCCCTGTTAATAATGTTTTTATCTACTAAACCATCAATATATATAATAGCAGCTTGTATTGATGGATCATTGCCAATTGATATATTTTTGACTTTAACGGGAGCCGATGATCCTAAGACATTTTTAATATTATTTATTTTAAAGTCAATTGTTTCAATTTTCATTTATATCACTTTTATGGTATATTTTTCACTAAATATAATTATAGTAATAGTGTATCCTTTGAGAAAAAATATATGTAATCATTCATAAATAGCTAAGGTGAATTTCAAAACAACTAAAAATTTTTATTTACTTTATTTCAGTCCATATCTTATCTAAATCTGTTACTGAGTTTCCTATATCTCTCAAGTATTCGCCTTTTTTTACAGCGCCTTCTGGTGGATAAACTGCTTTATCATCTAGTATTGTTTTATCTATATATTGATAAGCTGCGGTATTAGGGTTTGCATAAGGGAAGCTTTGAGAAATTTCAGCACTTATTTCAGGTTCCATTATAAAATTCAATCAATAATTATAACTGAAAAAATAATAGCATATTAATTTTTAAATATTAATAATTTTTAAATATTAATAATTTTTACATGGCCCAGTAAGATAATTAGATTATAGATGATTTGATATAGTAGCAAAATAATTTTTCATGAATAATATATACTGATACTTATTGATTATGGAGGGTATAAATGTACATGTGTCCTTATTTTTATAATATGATAAAATTGAATAAATATGAGCAGATGAACAATGAAATGATATTTGACAATATGATGCGATGTTATGATAAAAGAGTATCTCCGAAAATAAATTTTACAATAGAAGAAGCTGAATTGATTGCTAAACATTTAAGTATTAAATTTGACAAGTTTGATTTAGAACAATTTAGAATTGGCTTAAATGTTGAATTAGAGCATGGTACTATTAATTCATTAACTAACATAACTAATGATGATCCTATTCTAACTGGGAAAGTAACCCTTGCTCATTTAAATGAATTTCCGGATTATTATAAAAGACTAAATGAAATGGAAGAGGAAGCAGAAAAATATTGGGGTGAACAAAATTAAGTGTGAACAAAATTAGTATTTAGAAGCCGGCAATATGCTGGTCTTCTTTTTTTGTACTTAAATGATTACAAGAAAAATCAATGCTTGACTTCTATATAATAAGATGTTAATATAACTTTAGCGAGATACAGTGTTAAAGCGATAAAGCGAAAGTGGAGGAATGAAATTTTGAATAATTGGAAGAGACATATACCGGAAGGTTCAAGAGATATACTTTTTGAGGATTGTAGTAATAAAATTGATATTATAAATACACTTAGAAAATTATATATAAATACTGGTTTTTTAGAAGTGATATCCCCTACATTAGAATTTTATGATGTTTTCCAGGGAGATAATATATCCATTGAACAGGAAAAAATGTATAAACTTTTTGATAATGCAGGAAGAATATTGGTGTTAAGACCTGATATGACAATGCCTATAGCAAGAATTGTTGCAACAAAGCTTAAAGATTCATTATATCCACTCAGAATATGCTACAGTGGAAATATATTTAGGATGAATGAAGATTGGAATGGTAAGGTCAGTGAAATGACCCAATCCGGTATCGAAATAATAGGAAGTGAAAGCCCAAAGGCAGACGCAGAAGTAATTATAACTGCTATTCAGGCGCTTCTTGCTACAGGGATAAGAAAATTTGAACTTGAAATTGGACAAGCTGAGTTTTTCAAAGGGCTTATCGAGGATATAGATCTTAATGAAGGAGAAATGGAAAAATTAAGAAGGCTTGTTGAAAATAAGAACTTTGGAGCTCTTCGAGAGTTCATAGAAGAAAAAGAAGAAATGCTAGGCATAAAAAATGTAGAGGCTCTAAAAAGGTTACCGGAGCTATTTGGAGGTATTGAAATACTTGGGTCGGCAAGAAAGCTCACTCAAAATAAAAGGGCATTAGCTGCAATAGATGCTATAGAGAAAATCTATAAGCGAATAGAAAGTGTAGGTCTCGGCGCACATATTTCTATTGATTTAGGAATGGTACAGCATATTGATTATTACACAGGAATAACTTTTAGAGGATACAGTAGTGAAGTTGGAACTACAATTATCAGTGGAGGTAGATATGACAATTTAATATCTAAGTTTGGTACATCTATGCCAGCAGTTGGATTTGCTATAGATGTGGACAACATCCTATCTGTTCTTGAAAAACAGGGAAATAATGGTGAAAAGGTTAAAGAAAAATTTATTATTCATTATGAGAATTCGCTAATTGGAATTGTGTGTAAATTTGCAACGCAAATTAGAGCGAAGGGATTTACCACTGAGTTAAGCTTATTTGAAGAAAAAGAACTGACTTTAAATTATGGAGAGCAAAAGAAGATAGATAAGATGATTTGCATATTTGAAGACGAAAAAGTTCAAATAGTAGATATTAATAGTAAAAGATGTGTTAACACAAACGTAGAAGAATTTATTAAGAGCTTGGAGGAATAATTATGAAAGCAATAAGAATAGCATTAACAAAGGGAAGACTAGAAAATTATGCTATTAAAATGTTTGAAGAAATCGGAATAGATTGCAGGGAGCTTAAAAATAAAGGAAGAAAATTAATTTTTAAGGATGAGAAAAACAATATAGAATTTGTCCTGGTTAAATCTACAGATGTTTTAACCTATGTAGAACATGGTGCAGCAGATATTGGAATTGTAGGTAAAGATACTTTGATGGAGCAGAATAAAGATTTTTATGAAGTTGTTGACTTAAAGGTTGGAAAATGTATGTTTGCT
>JBLHPD010000320.1:0-4118 GCA_047624165.1 Clostridium sp.
CCGACGAGCTACCAACTGCTCCATCCCGCGATATTTGGTGCTGAAGACCGGAATCGAACCGGTACGGTGTTTAACCACCGCAGGATTTTAAGTCCTGTGCGTCTGCCAGTTCCGCCACTCCAGCTCACTTACTTATAACTTGCTTATAATTACTTGCTACACCTTGCCAATATATAAAATGTTACCTCTTGGCGACATGTTTTATTATATATGACGTGCAAACTATTGTCAATAACTTTTTTAAAATAGGAACTAAATACTTAGTTCCTATAAATCCAATTAATAACTTGAAGTTTTCTTGCTATAACCTCTACCTTTTCCCTCTTGATGTTTTTTTACATCTTGAAATCTTTCTTCGCTGTCTTTTAGAAATTTAGACATTATATCTTCAAACCCGCTTACATTTGCTTTGCTTTTTTCCTTTTCCCAATCTATTTCTATTGGTTTAATTGACTTTTTAGGTACTCCAGCTTGTTTTATGGATAAACTTATTTTACCATTATCATCCACAGAAATTACTTTAACTTTTACTATATCACTTTCTTTAAGATGATCATTAACATTTTTAACGAACGTATCTGAAACCTCAGATATATGCACTAATCCTGTCTTACCCTCCACTTCTACGAACGCACCAAAATTGGTGATATTTACTACTTTACCTTCTACAATGCTACCAGCCATTAAGGTCATATTAAAAAGACTCCTCCTCAAAAATAAGTTTTTTATTTCTATATTAATTTAATAATAAGCATAACAATAATTATAGCATTTAGTTTTTATTATCCATAACAGGAGTTTCACCTTCTTTAACAAGACCTAAAATTTCTCTTGCCAATTTTTCTATATATTTGTCAGTTTTAGATAACTCTACTTCATCCTGTAATATTTTCTTTTCATCCTTTTTCTTCTGTAATTCAACATTATACTTTTGTAGCTCTTTCTTTTGTCTACCCATGGTTGCCTGTTGCTCCATTAAAACATAACATACGTATACCAGAACAAAAACTAATATGACACCTTTGATACTAACTTTTTTTTTCATATCCCATACCCTTTTCCTTTCAATGGAATGAGTACCCTTTGTGCTTCATAAATCTATTTTAATTTGTATTTCACATTTCTTCAAGCTATTTCTTTATAATTTATTCTTTTTTTTTATTTTAAGCTTATATAACAATAAATCTACTGGGTATAAAATAGCATTCAGTACGACTCTATATACTTTACCGTTGAATTTTAAGGATTTATATTGAACCTTTATAAACGTTCTACTTATGAGTTTTAAATATACGTATACACCTATTATTAAACACAAATAAACATAAAAGTTTATGTATCCTTCACTAGTATACATCAAAAATATGAAAACAACTATAGAAGTTAATGTCCAAAATAGTAAATCCTGTATTATTGTTAAAATCTTGTTAGGATTTTGAAATCCCCTTATCAATCTATATATATCAAAAAACACTCCAGTTATTATTCCTGATAGCAAACCGAAAATTAGAATTTTAACTTGATTCATCAAAGAAATTATCATAACTCTCTTACCTAAACAATCTTGATATTATAGTATCTTTTTTAGCCTTACTAATGCCACTAGTATACACAAAAGAATCTACTTTTCCAGTTATTATCACATCTCCATTTTGAACATCTAACTTATTCATCTTTAGTTCTTGTCCTTTTACTATCATTGTCCCAACATCTGTATTTAAGAATATTTGATTTTCATTAAAATTTATAACCTCAATAACCCCATTGATAGTTAATTTTTTCCTGTTTTCAAGCATTAAAACGCTTCTCTTATCTTCTATTTTTATTTCTTTCTTTGCTTCCATAATATCCCCCTTATTAATTTAATAATACAAATTGGGAATTAAGAAGCTACTACTATTCTCAATTCTCAATTAATCACATACCAATATATTCATATAAAATATATATGCTTATTAACCTTAATTAAGAATTATATTTTGCAACAATTATTCTTTGTCTTCTCTTCCTGAAATTATTTCATACATTTCTTTTGCACTCTCTTTTGTCACATGTTCTGCAATGTTAATAATTTTAGCTTTTAAAATTTGATTTGCAAATTGGATTTCTATAGTATCACCTTCTGCTATCACAGTCCCCGCTTTTGCCACTTTATCATTTATAGAAACTCTACCACTCGCACATGCTTCTTTTGCTATAGTTCTCCTCTTGATAATTCTTGACACCTTTAAATATTTATCTAATCTCATTTACACTCCCCCTTCTTTTAATATTTTATTGTTTAAACCATTTATCTAAATTAAATTTTTAAAATAAAAAACCTAGATATATATCCAGGTTTTCCACATCATAGTAAACTTATTTATTTACTATATCTTTAAATTCTTTACCAGCTTTAAATACTGGAACAGTTGATGCTGCAATTTGAATTTCTTCTTTCGTTCTTGGATTTCTACCCATTCTAGCGGCTCTTGCTCTTGTTTCGAAAGTTCCGAATCCAACCAATTGAACTTTTTCACCTTTTTCTAATGTTTCTTCAATACTTTCTATAATTCCTTTTAGAGCTGCTTCTGCATCTTTTTTTGTTAGCTTAGATTTTTCTGCAATACTTGTTATTAACTCCGATTTATTCACTTTTGTTACCTCCTTATTATTGAGTACACTACTCGGTAGTGAGTACGCTATAAAATAGCATATTCTTCACTGATTTTGAAAGTCCTTCTTTTGGGCTAGTTTTTATTTTTCAAATAAATTTATCACTTTTTAGATTCGTTCCATAATACGTCCATTTCTGCAAGTGACATTTTCTTTAAATCTAAATCCTTATCCCTTGCATTTTCTTCTATGTACTGAAAGCGATTGATAAATTTATCTATAGTATAATTTACTGCAAATTCGGGGTCTATGTCAAGTAGTCTGGCAACATTTACAGTAGAAAATACCAAATCTCCCACTTCTTCTAGTATTTTTGCCCTATTATTACCTTTATATACATCTTTCACTTCCTGTAATTCTTCTAACACTTTTTCCATGGCAGGTTCAACGCATCCCCAATCAAAACCTACTTTTGCTGCTTTTCTTTGAACCTTATCCGCTCTCATTAACCCTGGCAAGTTTTTCGAAACATGTTTTAAAGAATCCGTATAACTATTAAACCCTTTTTCTTCACTTTTAATATTTTCCCAAGTTTCTAAAACTTCCTCGCAATTCTTATTTTCTATATCTTTAAAAATATGAGGATGCCTATTTATCATTTTATTTGTAATGCCTTTAATAACATCATTTATATTAAAATATCCCTCTTCTTTCCCTATTTGAGCATGAAATATCACCTGAAGGAGTACATCCCCTAATTCCTCAATAATATTATCTTCGTCCTTTTCGTCAATGGCTTCTAATACCTCATAACATTCTTCAATAAGACATTTTTTCAAAGATTCATGGGTTTGCTGCCTATCCCATGCACACCCATTTTCAGCTCTTAATGTATCCATAACTTGAATTAAATCATAAAAATCTTTTGTTGCATCTAGTTCTTTTGGTATATATATTGAGGTTAAGTAGTCGATATCCTTTTGCCTATCTAGTTCATATAAATTAATTTTTCTAATACTTTCAAGCCCTTTTACACCAGCTGCTCTAACAAAATAAATCTCCATATCCTCTTTATAATACTCTAGTAAGGCAAGTTTTACGTCGGCCGCTATAAATTCATTGTAAACTTGAGTTATTAAAAGACCTACTCTTTTATCTAAGACTTGATTTTTCATGTCAAATGAATCTATAATTTTAAGTCCCTCAATTGGATCTAATTTTAAACTTTGAATAACTGCGTCTATAAAACTAACTGCAGGGAAAATTTCTATATTAATTTTCTTTTTTTTGCATAACTCCATTAAAAGTTTAACAGAAGTTTCTGCAACAAGAGGATGACCTGGAACTCCATAAACAATATCTCCATATATTTCATGCTTTTGGGTAAGATCTTCTGCAATAGACCTGTACACATCATCAAAATTATTACACTCTTCATATTTATCATCATAGGTTTCAAATTGAATCGATATAGATTTTAGGTAATCCACAGTAGGATGCTTTTCTGTTCTTAAATAAATTTT
>JBLHPD010000321.1:0-4115 GCA_047624165.1 Clostridium sp.
TTATCTCTAATTCTTCTTCTGTCTTATCAGGCAATCTTGCATTTACATAATCAGTTACTTTCATACTGAATTTTTCTGATGTTTTCATATCATTCTACTTCCTTCAAATTTCTTAGTCCCCACTTTTAAATTTAAATAATAAGTAAAACAATGTCAACCCAAATAGGTTGAATGAATCATTAAATAGGTTGAAAGAAGCATTTGATAATATGTTACCCACCCATAACTAGAAGTCGTATGATTTAAAAATAAATAAAAAAATCCTTAACTTTTTAAATTAGCGGTTTACATTTTGGGAACAAATCTCGTTTTTATATAATGAGAAGTATTTAACCGGTTAAATCTTTTCAAGATATAAATTTAAGGTGTGCAAACATGATTAAATTTAATAATACTTACAAAAATATAAATTAAAACTTAGGAGGTTTTTATTATGGCTTATACCGAACCCTATCCAGTAATAACAGATTTAAATTTTACAACTCCCCATAAAGATGGTGAAAAATTTTGTTATCACTTTACTCTTACTTATAATCAAGTTGTATCTAATTTACAGACATTAAATGCACAGATACCCGTATGGGAAAAATTAACTGGTTTGTTTTTACCAGACCAAGCGTTTACACTTTTGGGATGTATGGTATCTGCATTAAACGGCGCTACAGTAGTTAAAGTGCTTTTCAATTCTTATGCTTATGCAACTGTACAGGTTGCAAAGCAACTACAAAGTATCTATACAAGCATTTATAGACATATGGGATCAAACGGATATAAAAGAGTTACACTTTCACAAGTATACGAAGTATATGTTAGAGATCATCAAGGTTTGATGATTAATAAATGGAAACCTGCTGGAACTCTAAGAGTACCTGTAGAATCATATTATTATAAATATTAAAAGAAATGAACACAATTAAACCCATATGGGTTTAATTGTGTTTATTTCACAAGTTGTTTACAATCCCAGTATAATTTTCTATTGTAATGTTTTGGAGACAACATCATTTATTTAGATCATGATCTAAATAAATGATGTTTGTTAGAAGCTATTTTAATATTAAACATTATAAAAAATTCTATTCCCGTTATTTATAATAAATTTTTAATAAGCTCATCTGATATAAATCGAATTATTAACACTAGAATAACTATGCTATATGTAATAGGCATACTAGATGATTTAAAAACTGTATAAATTAATATGATTGATAGTAATACTATTATTATTATTATCAATATAGTTCGAATATTTAATATAAATTCGATTTTCTTATAATTCTTTTGACTTATTCCCTTTGATTTAATTAATTTAAGCATATTTCTATTTAATAAGAAGAAACTTACAGAAAACCTATTGTATTCTTGCTTTGAGAAATAATAAAGACCTATTATTAAGTTAACTGATGTAATTACCACTAATGTAATAACTAATATGTTAAGAAACATGCTATACAACTCCTTTTCAATTTAATACTTTATAGGTTACTACACATGTAGCCCATATTCGACCCCATAATATAAAATTAACTATGTTTATATATTCCAATTATTGTTAAATATCCATTAATGAACCACATTACATCTAATTCTTCTTCCATCTCTTGCCTTTACATAATCAGTTACTTTCATACTGAATTTTTCTGATGTTTTCATATCCTTCTACTTCCTTCTAATTTCTTAGTTCCCACTTTTAAATTTAAAGAATAAGTAAAACAATGTCAACCCAAATGGGTTGAATGAAGCATTAACTGATAACTAACCCATTTAACAACGAAAGTGTTGTGTTCAAGTGAAATGTATTTATTTAACCAATGATAATCTTTATTATTACATTTAATATCAATAACATTTAAAATTTTACATTTTAATCTTTATATTCTAAAAATAACATATTATATTTGAATTTATTAAACCCCGTATGAAGTATTCAATTTTTAACTTCTAGCGGGGTTTTTATCTAATTTAATATTGTGTCACCGCCGGGAGATGCTGATTTTAACGCTATATATCTCATCGAGGCATTCTTTTATAAATCACTTTGTTTTTTATAATATTTAAGGTTTACATTTCTAATAACCATTTCGCTTTTAATTCATATATTTCTATTTTTCCCAAAAGGAGGAATTATATGGATGCTTCACTGTATGAAATGATTAAACATGTTGAAGATGGCGATATGGAGAGTTTTGTAAGTATTAAAGAAAAATTTGACCCCTTGATTAAAAAGTTTAGTAGAAAATTAAATTATGAAGAAGCCGAAACTGATCTAATAATATCCCTTATAAATATAGTTACTAATATTAATTTAAATAATTTCAATCAGGAAGGTGAAGGAGCTCTTGTAAATTACATATATAGTGCTATAAAACATAAACATATAGATTTATATAGAATGTATGTACAGAAACGTAGAGAAGATGTTGAGATTAATTTAGAAATACTCCAAGATACCTCAAATTTTAATATAGACGAAAAAATCTTTATTGAAACCTTATTAAATAGGTTATCGCCAATACAAAAAACAATCTTAGAAGAAAAATTTATAAAAGACCATTCTGATGTAGAAATTGCAACTAAACTACATATATCAAGACAAGCTGTAAACAAAACAAAGAAAAGGGCTTTAGAGAATCTAAGAAATTATTTAGGGATAAATTTTTTAACGTCATAAAATAGGAGGGTGCGATAATGGACAATGAATTACTAAAAATAGCCACATCCCAGGGCATTTGGGCTACTTTAAGTGTTGTTCTTATTCTGTATATTTTAAAAACACAGGAAAAAAGAGATGTAAAACAGGATGATCGAGAAAAGAATTATCAGGAAATAATATCGAAACTTACAGATAAATTCAATATTGTTGAAGATGTAAAGAAGGATGTAGAGGATATAAAGGATTATGTATTTAAGAAGAAAATTTGAGAGGAATTTTTTAATAAGGATTTATGTCCGTTATGAATTAAAGAAGTTAAAGAATATAACGGCAGCCAATTGTTAAGTAAACATTTTTTAAAAGAATACTCTTCCAAAAATCTAAAAACCTCTCCCTTCCCCATATATATAAGTTAAAACCAAAGGAGGAATCACAAATGGACAAAATCCAAATAATTAAAACCCTGATCCCAGGTGCTTTACTGTCCTATGAAAAATACAATATCCTACCATCATTAACTATAGCCCAAGCCATATTAGAAATAGGCTGGATGCAATATGTTAAAGGTAATAACATCTTCGGAATCAAATGGACAACAGGCTGTGGATATGAAGTTCAAGAATTTAACACACATGAAATTATAAGTGGTGTAAGCACTCCAATGGTTTGTAAGTTTAGAAAGTATGATACGCTTGAGGCAAGCATACTAGACCATGGAAAGCTTTTAAGCTTCACTAGGTACAAATCTGTAATAACCTCTATTGACTACAAGGAGGCCTGCCTGAACGTTTATAATTCAGGCTACTGTACCGACAATGAGTACCCTAAAAAATTAATGGCCATAATTGAGCAAAATAAGCTTTATGTTTATGATTCTGCTCCTAAATCTAAAATCTCTAAAAACACAACTGCCGAGGATATTAAATATCTGCAGAAGTGCCTAAACTTTATGAAAATTACAGATGTAAACAATAACGCTTTAGTTATCGATGGAGCCAGTGGTCCACTAACAGTAAGCGCAATTAAAAAGCTTCAGCAAATACTTAACCTTTCTATGTATGGCATATGTGGACCTGAAGTGTTATCTGAAGTAAAAAATATTATGGAAAAGCCCCTATGTAGCCTTAATCGCACTGAGTACAAAACAGCTATAAGATACATCCAATGGAGAATAGGAAGCACTATCGATGGGATTTATGGAAATGAAACTGCACGCCTTGTTAAAGAATATCAGAGAACTAATAAATTAGTGACTGATGGAATAGTAGGAAAAAACACCTGGAAGTATTTACTCTCTTAAAATTTATGGTAATATTTGTAAACAAGTATTATAATACTATAAATGAGCAAAACAAGCTCCATTATTTTACATGAATTAGGCGCATTTACTCTTTGACAATTTTAGAACATCACAAATAGCATCTTTGCTTACTCCATTTTGAGATTGCGTGTATACCCAATC
>JBLHPD010000322.1:0-4083 GCA_047624165.1 Clostridium sp.
TATTTGTTTTTTATGCTAACTTTAGCAAGCACTATTGGAATTTTTATATCAGAAAATTATTTGAATTTGTTTACTTTCTTTGAAATTATGTCTTTTACATCTTATGCACTAATAATTAACGATGAGGATGATTATTCACATGATGCAGGAAATACTTACATTATAATGGCAGTGACTGGTGGTCTTATTTTGCTAATGGGATTGTTTTTACTATATAATTATACTCAAACATTAGATATCAGTGAACTAAAAGCAGTTGTAAGTAATTTGGGCGATGTAAAGTATCTTATCGTAACTCTAATCATCATAGGTTTTGGTGTAAAGGCAGGCATGGTACCACTGCACATATGGTTACCTAAGGCATATTCTGCGGCGCCAACACCCGCTACGATAGTTTTATCGGCTGTTTTAGCTAAAACCGGTATATTTGGGATTATATTAACTATTGAAGTGATTATGAGTGGAGATTTTATAATATCTATTATTATTCTAGTGATAGGTTTTTTAAATATGTTCATTGGTGGTTTTCTCGCTATGATGCAGAGGAATGTTAAAAGAATCCTTGCATATAGTAGCATGAGCCAAATTGGTTATATTCTTGTTGGAATAGGACTCATAGGAATCTTAAAAGAGAATAGAATTATAGCCATTTATGGTACATTGTATCATGTTATTAATCATGGGATTTTTAAAGCCTTACTATTTATGGGGACAGGAACCATATATTTGGTGTTAAATGAGGTTAGTATAAATAAAATTGGTGGCTTTGGAATTGATAAACATGTATTAAAAATAATATTTTTCATAGGTATTTTATCAATTATAGGGATGCCTGGTTTCAATGGGTTCACTAGTAAAACTATGTTACACGAGGCGCTTATCGAGGCGCAACATATGTATGGAGGGATATTTTTTAATATATGTGAAATTGTATTTATAATAAGTAGTAGTTTTACTGTAGCATATTTACTTAAAATATTTGTAGCTGTATTTATAGAGAAAAGTAATCATGAAACTAAAAAGGTAAAGGCAAAGATAACTAAGAGAGCACTTTTGCCAATGATTACATTTAGTTTAATGAGTATTTATATTGGGCTTAATCCTAATACAATTTTACACGTGTTAGATAAAACCTTAAATTACTTTGGAAATCCACAGCCACTAGCAGTAAATTTATATACTTTTAATAATATTAAAAGTTCCATTATTATAATATTAATTGGAGTCATAATTTATATGGGGTTTATAAGAGCTTTCTTAAAAAAAGGTGAAGGCGCTAATTGGTATTATGTTAATCCGACTTTAAATTGGTTAAGTTTAGAGAATCATGTATATAAGCCACTGGGGAAAGGCATAATTTTTATTAGCTCATTTGTTTTTCATATAATTGACGGTGCAGTAGTTAATAGTGCTGCTTTTATAGGTAGTAGTATTGATTCAATTAGTAAAATTGAAATCGATTATGGAAAATCTATTGTAAGAAGAGTTAGAAGTGGATTTATTAATTTATTTAGCAATAAAGATATTACTAAATGTAAAATTGATACTGAGGGGGAAAAGTCACAACTATTAAATATAAAAGGAAAAATAGAAGAAATAGGTTATAATATGAATAGTTTAACTTATTCATTATTTATATTTGGGATTGTACTTATATTGTGTTTACTATTTTTAATGTCGTAAAGGACATTCAAGTAAATAATAAGTGGGAATACTAGTCTATTTCGCGATATACGACCTCTGCAGAATCTGCTGATAGTATTTTGCAAAATATCCGTCGCATCTTTGACTTGTTATTGATTTTCTATTAATAAACTTATATAATCCTTGTTGAAGACTATTTATATATATATATAGTAATTAAAATAATATTAGGAAGTGGTATAGTGGAAGAACGTCTGCAAAAATTTATGGCAAGATGTGGTGTTGCATCACGAAGAAAGTGTGAGAAAGTAATTACTGAAGGGAGAGTAAAAGTAAATGATTTTGTAGTTACAGAACTGGGGAATAAAATTGACCCTGATAAAGATAAGGTATATGTGGATAATAAAATTATTAATATAGAAGAAAATAAAGTTTACATTGCATTAAATAAACCTGAAGGAATAGTATCTACTGTAAGTGATGAAAAAGGTAGAAAAACTATTTTAGATTTAGTGAAGATAAAAGAAAGGATATATCCCATTGGGCGCTTGGATTATGATACATGTGGTTTAATTATATTAACTAATGATGGAGATATCTATAATAAGGTGATTCATCCAAGACAGGCGATTAACAAAGTGTATTTAGCAATACTAGAGGGGTGCCCAAACCAGGAAGAAATATCTAAGTTCTGTAACGGAGTGGATATTGATGGATACATAACAGCAGGAGCAGATTTTGAGATAACTAAGAGAATTGGATTTAACTGCAATGCAAAAATTACTATACATGAAGGAAAGAATCGTCAAATTCGAAAAATGTGTGAGGTTATAGGCCATCCAGTTATAGCATTAAAAAGAATTTCAGTTGGTAACATTTCACTAGGGAATATGGAAAAGGGATCATGGAGAAATTTGACTGAAGATGAAATAATATATTTAAAGAATCTATAATGATGTATTAAATATATTAATATGGAATTATACCTTAGACAAAATGAATTAATATAAAATTAAAAATTTATATTTCAGCTGACATCTGGTATCCAAATTTTAGAAAAAAAGATTTAATTAACTGCGAACAATTGAATTATAGAGGTTATAAAGAATTAATTGATAAACATATTTAGAGATAATTACAAATACAAATATTAAAATGAATAATTTGTTGAAACTGTGTTCAATAGATGATAAAATGAAATAAATATTTCATTTTATCATCTATTGAACATTTTTATTTCATTTTTGAAATTATTATAGAAAGGGTTGAGTTAATTATGGAAAATAACAAACAAGATTTGATGAGGTCTATTCAAGTAAAGTTCCCACGTTTAAGTAAAGGTCAAAAATTGATAGCGGAATATATTTTAAAACATTATGATAAGGCTGCGTTTATGACAGCAGCAAAATTAGGATTTAGTGTAGGGGTAAGTGAATCTACTGTTGTAAGATTTGCTAATGAACTTGGTTTTACTGGTTATCCCAAATTGCAAAAGTCTCTTCAAGAATTAATTAAAAATAAATTAACCACTGTACAAAGAATTGAATTATCAAATGATTCTCTTACTCAAGAAAATGCATTAAAAGGTGTGTTAAAAGCTGACATGGAAAATATTAGAGCTACTCTTGAAAAGATAAATCATAAAACCTTTGAGGATGTAGTAAATTCATTATTTAAAGCTAAAACAATTTATATAATTGGACTTAGAAGCTCAACAACACTCGCAGAATTTTTAGGTTTCTATTTAAATCTTATCTTAGATAATGTTAAGGTTGTTTCCTATGGTGTTAGTGATATTTTTGAGCAAATGCTTAATGTTTCTGAAGAAGACGTAGTGATTGGAATAGGATTTCCGAGATATGCAGCAAGAACAATTGAAGCTTTAGCGTTTGCTAAAAGTAGAAATTCTGATGTTGTAGCAATTACAGATAGTTTATTATCTCCACTTGCTGCTAGGGCCGATTATACATTAATAGCCCAGAGTAATATGGCATCGTTTGTTGATTCTTTAGTAGCCCCACTTAGTCTAATAAATGCATTAATTATTGCTGTGGGACTCAGAGAAAAAGAAAAAATTTCAAGTACGTTTTCTACTTTAGAGAATATATGGGAAGAATATCAAGTTTATTCTTATAATGATAAAGATCAAAAATAAGTGGTATATGTTAACAATATGTAAATGTTTACTTCTTTTTTAAAAAACTATAAAGTATTTCGAAAATAAAGAAGGTATATTGCAAAACATGTAGAATACATTATATATAAAGCAATTTAATATTCATGTATAAATTAAATTGAATTATAATAATCATTTTAGGAGGCAATAAATTATGGAAACAAAAGCTTATATTGAAAAAGTAATAGCAAATGTTAAAAAAAGAAATGCTAATGAACCAGAATTTTTACAAACAGTTGAAGAGGTATTAGGATCTTTAGCAC
>JBLHPD010000323.1:0-4062 GCA_047624165.1 Clostridium sp.
CAAAACCAAATCTATTATAGTCTGATTCCCAATTAGAAAGTGTCCCCGGGCTATACAAAACTGAATTACCGTTAGGTAATTTTACAGGGTTAATAGAAACACGTCTATAATAAGCAATTTTGGATTGCTCAGTAAAAGTATTATTTATAGCAGGGGCTATTAGTGCTAATCTAATAGATGCTATTTCAATTATTTCTTTGTTATTCATTTACTATCACCTCTAGAAAAATGGTATCACATTGGTATTTCAATGACCATTATCGTATTAAGTGGTATGTATAAATTAAAATGAAGAAAATATGCTTATAGTTAAATTATGACGTTCCCTGAAAAAACGATGAACCATTTTGCTTGAAAAATTGTATTATGAAGTATTCAAGTTCATCAAAGGAACTATTTATGATATGTTGTACAAAACTTAAGTTTGAAATGAGCTTGTCCTCTAAAAGTCCAAGCCATATCCGTTTATGTTCTTTAAACTTCTTTAAAATTCGATAGAATGTAGATATAGCAATGCCATAATGTTCGCACATAGCTTCCACAGAGTTATATATATGTAGAAGATAGTCATGGATGAGGTACACAGTGAATTTAAAACTAAATGACATATACGGTACAATTACCGAAGGTAGGAGAGCATGTGTGCGTTTACATGATGAACAAATATATCTGGAAATGATGATTATATTATCTTGAGCGACATTGTTATTATAAGTCACAAAATGCCGTTTGTAAGACGCAAATGGAGATAATGCATGTTTAGCGCCACAAATGGGACATACTAAAAGCTCTATATTAACAGAACTTACATATTTATCAAAGGAAGCTATCTCATTTTTAAAAGAAATTTGCTTAAAACACTTGCATAATTGTGAAAATAATCTTATCATAATAGTAGTTTCATAAGAGTTTTTAACTCTTATTTTAAAGGGAGAACATTGCTTTGGACGGCTGGGGTTCTCCCTTTTCCTTTCTCTAGTTTTTATAATAAGCATAAAATAAGCTCCTAATGATGTCAAGTCATTAGGAGCTTTAGTTATAGTTATAGTAATAATCTGATTAGTAAAAAAGCAAATAACCACTAGATAATTATTAGTATTATAGTTATAATTTGACTTAGGAATGCAGTTTCATAAAGCTATATTTTGACGCACTACAGTGAAGCACAAAAATACAATGAAAAAGTAACACATTGCCTCTGCGTAACACGGGATGATGAAAATTCTCCATTTAAAGTGCTCTCACCTTGTGGTGTATGTCAAGAGCGACTACGTTATTGGGGAGAAGATGTAAAAGTGGGAGTAACAACAAACAATAATACTTTGAAGTTTATAATTTTAAAAGAATTACAACCTTACCACTGGACAGGAGCCTATCCTAAGGAAGAGTTAGAACATTATCAGAAAGTAGATGTAGAGAGTAACAAATAAATATAATCTTTTCTTTTAGTTAAGTCGGTACATTTTTATATATTGAATAGATTAGTTAAAATTGCACGTACCATAGAGAATGCAAGACCTGAAATTTCACATAACAAAAGGTTTCCGTTCGCCCTGGCTGGAGAGTCTTTGAAATGGGACAAACTATACTGGCAAGTATATATTTCAAATTTTGAAAATAATAAACCAACGCCAAGGCACATTTTTTCACCAAGCGCGTCGCGGTGAGGTCCAGGAACGTTGGAAACAGGTCACATTATACGCTATTCAGCGTTTATCGCGGCCTCGTGCCGCGGATTTATTAGAGAGAGGTAATAGAATGTTTAGTCGTGCAATCGTAATTTTCCCCCAATTCAACAATGTCAGGCTAATAAATGAAATACGAGAGAAATATGACCCACTTTTTGACTATATTGCTCCACATATAACGATAGTATTTCCGTTTGAAAGTAATATTCCGACAAGTGAATTAATTAAGTACATTAAGCAGTCACTTGTTGGGGTTTTGAAGTTTAGACTTGCTATGAGGAGAATAACTGGAAGCTCAGATGGATACATCTTTCTAGATGTGAAGAAAGGTAATGACAAGATAATCGAAATGCATGATAAGTTATATGAAGGACTTCTTAAAGAACACCATAATAGCTTTATTCCATACTTTCCGCATTTGACATTAGGCAGATTAAGAGATGAAAAGATGCATTATGAAATCGTTAAGTCATTGTTTACATTTGATGAGATATTCGAGATCGAAGTAGAAGAAGTTGTGGTTGTAAGGTTAGATGAAGAAGAGAAATCAATAATTGAGTATATACATAAGCTTTAATGTTTTTGGGTGATTGGCCTCCTTGCCAAGCTCTGAAGTTAGGGACGCTGAATGGCGTATAACAATGAACCCGCACAATGGTAAGAAAATATGAAAATTTCTAATATCTTAAAAAGGATGTTTAGCCTTGAGTAACAGTAAATTAAACAAAATACAATTTAAGGTTTTCTTGAATCTGTAGAAAATAATGTAATAAAGCGTTAAATGAGGGGGTATATTTGTGAATGTAAATTTATCAATTTTAAAGGAAATAAAATTAAAAAATGGTCAACAGTTAATATTAAGAAAACCATTAATGGAAGATGCTAAAAGAATGATAGAATATCTTAATATTGTTGGTGGTGAAAGTGACAATCTTTTATTCGGTAAAGACGAATTTCGACTTACTGTTGAGCAAGAAATGGAACATATTAAAAGAATAAGCAATGATTTAAATACTCTTATGATTTTAGGACTGATAGATAATGAGATTGTAAGTGTTGCTCAGATTGATAGTCCTAATAGAAAAAGAATAGCCCATAACAGTGAATTTTCTATTTCTGTTAAAAAGAATTATTGGAAAAATGGTATTGGCAGTGCTGTAATGTCCGAAATTATAAGATTTGCAAAGGAAAATAGTACAATAAAAAATGTAAGTCTTGGTGTTAAAGCAAGTAATAATAATGCAATTATGATGTATGAGAAATTTGGATTCACAAAAATTGGGGTTCATAAGAATAACTTTAATGTGAATGGTAATTTTGATGACGAAATACTAATGGACTTATATCTTTAATAATAATTTTCATATATTGGGATGCAATAAGATGAATAAGGATAATTTAAATGATATTTAGATAAATAGTAGTTTGAAGGGATGTTATAATGGGAGAATTATCAAAATTACCTAATATCGGAAAAGAAGTTGAAAGGCAGTTGAATATAATTGATATATTTACTTATGATGAATTAAAAGATATTGGCACAGAACAGGCGTGGTTGAAAATACAAGAAATTGATGCTTCTGCGTGTATTCATAGATTATTAGCACTGGAAGGTGCAATTCAAGGTGTTAATAAAACAGCCTTACCACAGGAACGAAAAGCAAACCTAAAAGATTTTTATAATTGGCATAAATGTAAATAGTAATTTAGTTAATTCAGAAGGGCGAGATATTTGATGGATGGAGTGGCGAAGTTAATAATACTAAGAGGTAACGCAGGAAGTGGTAAGACTACGACAGGCAAGGATTTACAAAGAAAATTTGCATGAGGGGAATGAAAGAATGACAACTATATATTTTGTAAGACATGCACAACCAGAGCATACTTGGGATGAAGATAGAACGCGTCCACTGAGTGTGGCAGGATTAGAAGATATTAAAAAAGTAACAGAAATATTTAAGAATTTTAAAATTGATTATTATTTATCAAGCCCTTATAAAAGAAGTTTTGATACAATTAAAGAAAGTGCCGAAGCACTTAGTATGGATATTCTTACAGATGAAAGATTTAGAGAACGCGAAAAAGGATTAAAAGGCAATGATTTTGGTATGTTTCAGAAACGGTGGAACGACTTTGATTTCCATGAGGAAGGCGGAGAATCACTTAACATGGTACAAAAGCGTAATATTGAGGCTCTTTTGGAAGTTCTAAATAATTATAGAGATAAAAACATAATTATTGGAACTCATGGTACAGCACTAAGCACGATTTTAAATTATTTTGAGCCATCATATTGCTGTGATGATTTTTTAAGAATCATCGATTATATGCCGTACATAATTCGTCTTGAATTTGATGGAATAAATTGCATTGG
>JBLHPD010000324.1:0-4059 GCA_047624165.1 Clostridium sp.
TAGCAAGCTCATTACATACTTTTTAGTCTTACGACTAAAATATTACTTTACTAAAGTAATTAACTGGTTAAAATAAAATATTATTTCATTTCTTTACCTATTTCTCTGTTTAATTTTCAAAGACCAACTTCTAATGTCATCATGTGATGACTTTTACTATTATAATTCTTTTCTTCTTCATTGTCAACTATTTTAAAAAACATTTGATAATAAGTTTTTACTCCATCACTTTTAACTTAAAGTTAGTTTATAACTGTATGTTTCAGCGACAATTACTATAATATCATATGTGTAAATCACTATTTGTTTATAATCGTTCGTTATATCAATTTATTTTCATATTTATCCTTATTTCTCCTATTTATGACCTTTTGCTTATAATGATACGCTTGGAACCTTTGTTGGTCATTTAACCCTTAATGCACTTGGAAATAACTATCATAGTATTATTAACCTAACTAATCCTCATTTTCATTGTTGCAATATTAAAATTTTCTAATAAACAAAATAAGAACTCAGTAAAAACAGTTTTTTACCTAAGTTCTTATTAATGCACTTAAACGTATTATTCTTATAATGACATTACTATTTCCTTAAATTTATTACCTCTTACTTCAAAATTTTGAAACATATCAAAACTTGCACATGCAGGTGACATCGTAACTATATCACCAGGTTTTGCAACTACTTTCGCTGTATAAATTGCTTCATTAAAATTATCAACAAGTATAATTTCTAGTTCAATTTTCTTTTCTTTTAATACACATTCAAAAACTTCTTTTATTTTATACTTAGTAGCACCTACTAATATCAGTGTCTTAATATTTAAGTAGGCTTCCTGTGCTAGTGGTTCAAAAGGTATTTGTTTATCATATCCTCCTGCAATTAGTATAACTGGCTTTTCAAAAGCTTTAAGACTTGCTATTGTTCTAGTTGGGCTAGACGCTATTGAATCATTATAATACTTAACTCCATCTACTTCTCTTACAAATTCACCTCTATGTGGTACCCCCACAAAAGTCGTCGCAACTTCTCTCATGCTCTCAACTGATACTTCATCTTGAGTCGCACAAAAGGCAGTTAATAGATTTTGAACATTATGCATTCCTTTTAGCTTTATTTCCCCAAGATTGCATACAACCTTATTCACAATTAATAATTTACCATTTTGAAAATATGCACCATCTTCTATTTTATCTCTTATACTAAAATATTTAACTTTTCCCTTTGCCTCTTTTCTTAATTCATAAGTCAAAGCATTATCTTTATTAAGTATAATAAGATCACCATCATTTTGATATTTAAATATATTTTTTTTTGCATCTATATATTCTTTCATATCCTTATGGATATCCAAATGATTGGGACTTAAATTTGTTACTATTGCAACATCTGTTGAAACAGTCATTGTCATAAGCTGAAAGCTCGACAATTCCAATACCACTTTATCATTTTTTGTTATCTCTTCAATATTCGCAAACAATGGAGTTCCTATATTCCCCCCAACCCAAGTTTTATAACCTTCTTTTTTTAATATATTATATATTATTGTAGTCGTAGTTGTTTTTCCATCGCTACCAGTCACGCCATAAGTTTTTGCAGGACAATATTTTATAAATTCTTCCATTTCCGATGTTACATATGCTCCCTCTTTTTTTGCATTTATAAGAGTGGGATTATCTATTCTCATAGATGGCGTTTTAAAAATGACATCAAAACCAGTTAAGTCATTTAAGTAATTTTCCCCTAAAACTAATTTTACTCCTTTTTTTTCAAAACCCGTTGCTACCTCTCCAAGCAAATCATATGTTTTTTTATCAAACGCCGTAACAACAGCTTGTAGCTTCACCAGGAAATGTATTAAAGGAATATTACTAACCCCTATACCTACCACTCCAACTTTTTTCCCTTTTATAAATTCTTTAAATTCGCTGAAATTTTTCTCCATATAAACCTCCATGTATTCTTAATATATTTTATATTATATTAATAATATTACAAATTTGTTTCTACTAATTATAACACATAAAAAATAGCGCATAGTATAAACATAGCCTATGCAAGACCCATTTTATACTACACGCCATCTTCTAAATCAAACTTACAATTACAATTTAAAATTGCAATTTTTCTTCTATAAAATCTTCTAACCCATCTATACTTATTCTTATTTGATCCATTGTGTCTCTATCTCTAATAGTTACAGTATTATCTTCTAGAGTATCAAAGTCCACCGTTATACAATACGGAGTTCCTATTTCATCTTCTCTTCTATATCTCTTTCCTATACTTCCAGCTTCATCGTAATCTACATTAAATTTCTTACCTAACATAGCGTAAACTTGCAACGCTTTTTCTGACAGTTTTTTACTGAGTGGCAAAATAGCTGCCTTAAATGGTGCAAGTGCCGGATGTAAATGAAGCACTGTTCTTGTATCTCCGCCTTCAAGTTCTTCTTCATCATATGCATTGACTAAGAATGCAAGCACAACTCTATCTGCACCTAGAGACGGTTCTATACAATATGGTACATATTTTTCATTAGTGATAGGGTCTAAATAGCTCAAATCATTTCCTGAATGCTCCATATGTTTCTTTAAGTCATAATCAGTTCTATCAGCAACTCCCCATAGTTCTCCCCATCCAAAAGGAAACAAGAATTCTATGTCACATGTAGCATTACTATAGAATGATAATTCTTCTTCACCATGATCCCTAAATCTTAAATTTTCCTTGGTCATTCCCAAATTATATAAGAAATTGGCACAATACTCTTTCCAATATGCAAACCACTCTAAATCTGTACCTGGCTTACAGAAAAACTCCAATTCCATTTGCTCAAATTCTCTTGTTCTAAAAATAAAATTTCCTGGTGTTATTTCATTTCTAAAAGCCTTTCCTACTTGACCTATACCAAATGGAATTTTTTTTCTTGAAGCTCTTTGTACATTTTTAAAGTTTACGAAGATTCCCTGAGCTGTTTCTGGTCTTAAATATATTTCTGATTTTCCTTCTTCAGTTGTTCCCTGTGAAGTCTTAAACATTAAATTAAACTTTCTAATGTCCGTAAAATTTTTCTTACCACATTTAGGACATACTATTTCCTGTTTTTCTATATATCCCTTTAGTTCTTCATTTGTCCATCCATCAGCAGTAGCTACTTCCGCTCCAAGCTTTGTCATATGGTCTTCAACTAATTTATCTGCTCTAAATCTAGATTTACAATCTTTGCAATCCATTAGTGGATCTGAAAAACCTCCAACATGACCTGTCGCTACCCATACTTCTGGATTCATAAGTATAGCGCAGTCCACTCCTACATTATATGGGCTTTCTTGAACGAATTTTTTCCACCAAGCTTTTTTAACATTGTTTTTAAATTCAACTCCTAGAGGACCATAATCCCATGAGTTAGCGAGCCCCCCATATATATCAGATCCAGGGAATACAAATCCTCTATTTTTGCATAGTGCAACCACCTTATCCATGCTTTTTTCAAATGCCATTTTAATTCCTCCTAAATTTTAATATTCTATATGATACCTTTATTTATATGCTTCTATATGGTATGCGTTGAAATTCTTATCATATTCTTACCTATCTTACTGAAATATAACTAGTTTAAACGCACAAATAAAATCACATTTTCTTATTTTAAGTATAAAAAAAAGGCTATACCCTAAGGGACGAAAATTACTTCCGCGGTTCCACCCTTATTGGCACAAGCCCTGCTCTAAATTCTATACACTCAAAAGTTCCTTTCACAATAATACTTTGATTGTTTACACCAACCACAATCTCTCTTGTAAAGTACTACTATTACTCTTCTTTATCATAGTGACATATTTGATTATATTAATATTATACTAAACTTCATATTATCGTCAACAGTATCATACATAACTTTCGTATGATTATGATGTTCCAACAAGTTAATTTATAATTTTATGAATTGAGATTTAATTCATAAAAACAAAAAAATGGCTCCGCGAAAAGGATTTGAACCTTCAACCTATCGGTTAACAGCCGAGCGCTCCACCGTTGAGCTATCGCGGAACA
>JBLHPD010000325.1:0-4055 GCA_047624165.1 Clostridium sp.
AAAAAGACCTCCCGTAACTGGACGAAGAAACAAGTAGAAGGTAATGGAAAGGCATTAATTGATAATGAGCTTTTTCCAAAGGACATCTTATTTAATAAGACAATTATTGTAGAGAATACAGCAACCGCAGGAAATCCTCCTGCCTATACGGCTACAAGACATATCTTGAATATAGCCAGTTATGGTGATCAAAAACGTTCTAGTAAAGAAGATTGTTTGGTGCTAGCTTTGACTCCTGCTCAACACGATACGCTTATTACCTCATCCAATACTTTGTCCAATAATCATGGGAAACATATTGTATTCAAAGATATTCCATATCCTCCAACTACGAAAAATAGGCACAAAGATTTATTGGGTAAACCATTCTATAAATACGATCTGCATATACAGGGGCTAAATCCAGATGGCAGCGTTCCTGCAAGTATTCCTACAGGGGTTGTTGTGTATTCATTTGATAATGAATCTTTTAGTTCAGATGATTTTGCTAGTAATGTTAATGTTCCCACTACAATTCCTGATCCAGTTGGCTTAAGTCCTTGGAAATACATAGGTGCTTGGGAAGTAGAGACAGAAAGTACAGGCACAAGCGTTGCCGATTATAATAATAGTTCTGGTATTAGTGGGTCTACTACCTTTAATATTGATTATGCTGTCAAAACTTATTTTCCTACAGATTCCAAAGGTATTACAGATCCTAAAGATATTAGTGGCACTCTCTCCAAGTATCCTTTAGTTGTTGTTATACATGGGAATGGTCAGCTTTATAGTTCCTATGATTTTTTGTTAAAACACTTGGCCCATAATGGATTTATTGCTGCTAGTATTGATTGTACAATTGCTAGAGACACAGGAACATTAAACCTTCATCCAGATCCTGTTTATTCTCAAGGAATAGCTGCTTTGACTTACTATGGATATGATCCTGTTGGAGAAATATTTTGTGCATATAATTATATTTCTAAATCATTTCCATCAAAAAATAAAATGCCTTGGAAAAAGGGAATTGACTTTACTATTTCAGGGACAACGGTTACCTTCCTACCTAGTATAAGAATACATGGGAATGCTCATGGTATGGGAGCGAAAGGTCGAGCCAATACTTTATTTCATATTTTAAATTTACTGAGAGACACTTTTAAAGTTACTAATGGTAGTACTATAGATTATAAAATAGCAAACAATATTGGCTTAATAGGACATAGTAGAGGAGGAGAAGCTATTTTAACTGCCAAACGCTTAATTAGCCTCCAAAATGGAACATCTCCTGGAAGTGTTGTAAACCTCACAGCAAATGTAGGTCTCCCTGCCCTCAATAACATAACAGCTTTATTTTCTTTAGCACCAACAGATCAATATGAAGTAGAAGAATTAAACGGAGTACCACATTTTGTTTTATACGGTTCTCATGATGCAGATGTGGCTACTGCTCAATTCTATGAACGAGAATTCCCTTCTGGTTTACGTAAGACAATTGTTAGCAGTACTGGGTTCTCTTTATGGGAAAGAACAAGAGGGGCAGAAAAATTCATGGCTTTCGTTCAAGGAGCTACACACAATGGATTTGTAACAGAAAATAAAGATGATTATAACCGCACAGGGAATTTTTATAATAAAAGAACTGCTAATTGGTCAAAAGCTAGAAGACATATAGGGAACAAAGCTCATATGGATGATTTTGTTGCTAGTGAAAAAATACAACGGATATTATTAAAAGGTTTTACTAATGCTTTTTTTAGGTGTTACCAAAATTCAGAAACTTTTTGGACAGAAATATTGAGAGGAGAATACCTTCCTAATTCAATGAAAGATCGAAAAGTCCAAATTGGATTTCAATATAAAAATATGGGTGGAATGACTATTCAAGATTATAGTGCCCCATCTTTGCAAGACTTTAATCCTGCTACTGGTAATAAACTTGTTGGTATCACTAGAGGAAATACAATTGCTCCTCCGATTACAGCACCTCCTAGTATTACATTAGGATCTACCCCTGTATCAAATTCTGTTTTAATCCAGAATATTGCTCATGAAATAGAAGAAAAGTTAGACTTTTTCTCTCCACATGCTCTACATAGTAAAATAGTTGAATACTCTGCAATCAATAGAGAAGTTGAAATATATAACAGTGGAGGAAGTACAGGACTTGATTCGGTTGGGTTTACTCATCTCAGTTTTAGAATTGCTATTGTATTTAACTACGATTTGGACTATGGAAGTAGCCCCCCTATAGAAAATTTACTTTCTATGGCAACAATAAATCTTAATGAGTTGAAAGTTATATTTGAGGCTTCCACACCTACTACTAAAACATATAATTATCCAAGTCAAATTCATAAACCTCATCGTCGATACGATATCAATAACTTTCAAACTCTATTAGTTTCTTATCTTGCTGGTACAACTATACCAAGTAGTTCACCTCCAACTAAATATCTAAAATGGCCAAATGAGAAAGTACAAAGATTTTTAACAGTTGCAAAAACTAAATCAGCCATGGTAACTATCCGAGTTCCTTTAGATGACTTAGGGTTCTCTGCCTTAGAAAGAGCAGATATTAGGCGTATTAGTTTGCGTTTTGATGGAGCTCCTGGCCTTATTACAATTAGTGATTTTGAGTTTACTAATTAATACACAGTTATGACTAGTAAAATATCATATGCGTTAATTTTATCTCTTTACTTAAGTAGTTGTTTTATGCAAGAAAATAAGCTGAATAATGAAAAAAAAGAAACAAAGCAAGTATTTCCTTCTAATCAAGAAAAAAAAGAACTGAAGAACTTTAGTCCTTGTGTTATTCCAACATTATTGAGCACAATTTCTTATATAGATGGTGATTTAATATCAAAAGATAAAATCTTGATTTATTCTGGACAGAGTGACAACCTATCAGGGAATGATAAAACGATTCAAGATAATTTAGGATACACAGAATATAATCTATTGAATCATTTAGACTATAGGCTATTTCCAAGTCATAGTATATTACCTACTGTTTCAATGAAAAAGCTTAGTTCTATACATGAACAAACTTTGCTAATGAATAAAGAGCAAAGTAAAGTGTATAGAAAGTGTATAGAAGTCAATAGATATACAGATAAAAACACAGACAACTATCGAATTAACTTTTATGTACCTAAATTAAATGATAAAGGTTTTACTACTTTGATTAAAACCATACAGGAAACTACTTCACTTACTAAAAAAGAGCAAAGAGATTCTTTTCAATTATGTCTTAATTCTATCCTATTAGGCGCTAATTTAAGGGACAAGCTTAATTATTTGTTAGATTCGACAACGCCCTTTGGTACCTTAAATAAATATCAATGTGTTTACTCGATTACAGAATCTGCTACTTATTTTCAAGCTAGCACATCTGGGTTAACACAATACTTAGGAACACTTATGGGAGTTGAAATGGAGCCTAATCAAAAATGGGGAAAGTATCAGATAGATGTTTCATATACATTGCCACAAATTTTACACTTAACAACATCTACTCTGCAATTTCATGAGCCCCTAATATATGCTTCTTCAGAGGATTTGAAAGAAATTGTAGTCACTATAAATGAAGGTCCTGAACCGATTATAGATAAAAATATAATATCTGAACATTATACGATTAGTAACTCACAATTCTTCTATTTCAAAAAACTTAATAAATAATTCAAATGAGCGTCAACATAAGTAATTTTAATGTAGATATAAGACATGCCTTACAAGAAATACAAGGAGTCCTATATCAGCTTATTAACATGAAAATCATGATAATTGATGGAAAATTTCCTACTCTTTCTGGAATAGAATACTTAACTGTAAAACAAGGAACTGTAGAGATTTCGCCTTCTATAATAAGGTTTTCCCAGAACCAAAAAGAACTACATGCAGGATTTTCCATGAATGCTTTTTCTGGAATAACGGGTAATATCTTTATAATTTTTGGTTTTGGAACATATTGTTTGGGTAGTATTGATAGTCTAGCTTTATATATAGCTCCTTTAGATCCTGTTTTTTTGACAATAGCAAGTAATAGTACCATGCTTTAATAAGCATTT
>JBLHPD010000326.1:0-4042 GCA_047624165.1 Clostridium sp.
CCAAAATATTCACCACCAGTCAAATCATATTTTTAATCTATCTGATGTTTATATTCGACGTTGTATAACCAAAACCCTTTTTGCCAATATAAGGAAATTATTAATTTGCAATGGCTGAGTAGTAACGTTATATCTTATGAATTTCCTTACTACTATTTCATTGGCATTAATACCTCAATATTACTGACTTACGACGTTCCGATAATTTTATCCGCATTTTACCCTTAGGTGTTTCCTCTGAGCCTATATGATTGATACTGCCTGTAACAGTATAGAGATTTTCATAGACAACATGTTTACTAATCTCCTCATATGACAAACTTAGTTGTCATAACCATTTCTAGTTATTCTTTGTTTAGACCCTTACATTCGGAATTTCGTCAGTAATTTCTTACATTCTCACCATAGGTAATTTTTTTTGGACTTCCGACCTATCTTATACTCGACTACCGCTAGTTCGCTTTTCCTCAACTTAATGTTAGGGTATAATCTCAGCCGACTTCACCGAGCTTATAACCATAGATTGATTAATCAATCTAAAGCTATTCGGAGTATCAAAGGAAGCATTTCAGGACGTTACCCCTTCATTCTACTTCTCAAATTATCAGTTATACCTAACCATGAAAGTTAGGTTAATTAGCTTTTCACTAATTAACGTCTCGCACGTTGTCCAAAGTTTCCTTGGCTACATAGGAATACCGCTGAGACTAGGTGCAGTGATAAAAAATAAAATGACCTGCAGAGCGCTTCTTCTTGGATTTATTTTTTTATGACTGCTGATTTAATAATTCGTAGGAAAATCGTACGCAAAAAACTATTGGCCCATAAATGTGATTGTGTTCTATTAGACCATAATTTAAACAGTAGAAAACCCAAGCAGATGACCTTTGTATTTACCTCAAGGATATCACTTTATCTTATTTAAAATACATTCAATGTAACAAGTCAACACGTTATGTTACTTTCAAAATGATTTTTTTAAGGAATGGGCAATAGAACCAATGTGAAAGTAACACAATTACATTTGTGTTACTTTCACTTTGTTTTTTGATACAATCTCGTTAACTGTACAAAAAATAAAAAACACAGCAATTACACTAGGCTAAAATTCTACCACTTTTCTTTGGTTAAATGGCTCTCCTTTTCAATGTCGACCCAAATCACTTCTAAAACAATCATTTTTTATATTTATTTATATTTGCATCATTAAGTATATTTATATTCTCTTTATATTCATTGTTTTTTATATACTGTCTGGCTTCTTTATTAAATATATAACAATGTTCAATAAATCCATCGTGAATAGTTGTTTTAATTATGCCTAAATCATTGCTAATGTTTCCTAGGCTCTTACCTTTTGCGAGCATATTGTTAATATATTCTGATTTTTCTCGTATATCTAATTTATTAAATTCCTGTTTATCCAATATCATCACCCCAATAACATAATTATAGCATTAATATATATAGGGGTTGTTTAAGAAATGATTCAAAAAAGGGAGAACAGAATGAACCATATGCCTTTTCATTTTGTTCTCCCTTTTTGGCTATGTCAATATTCAGGGAAAAAAGATAAATAATAAGAATAAAGGTACTCGAAAGGGTGTCCTTTATATTATATTAAAATATAGGCGCCTTAGAGTTATTTGTAGAAATATACAATCATGTTCCATAATATCCCTACTTTTATTATAATTAGCAATGAAAGGAGGGATATTATGGAACAATTAGAAGAAATAATACAAAAGATTGAAGAACTTAGGGCTTTAATGTATCAGTTAATGAATGAAAGTGGCGCGTTAACTGACCCCAAATTAGTAGTACTTAGCCAAAAGCTAGATGGGCTACTAAATGAATACGATAAATTATTAAACCAAAGTCAATAATTTATTGTATCAAATCAATAAAGGAGCCCAAGGGCTCCTTTTCATACTCAAAATTAATTTGTATTTATAGTTATTAATATACAGTAATGTAAATATAGTCATATCACTGTTTACAAGTAGGTAAATCGGACTCCAGATGACTTTTTCCTTTTATTAAACATGTTGTTTTTGTGTTATTAGGGATGGTAATTTAAAAGGTAAGTTTTGAAAATAAAGTATATTTACAATAATTAAAGAATGGGTAATAGCCTCAAAGTGAAAGTAACTCAATTGGTATTGTGTTACTTTCACTTTGGCTTTTTTATATAGTTTAAAACTTAAAATACTTATAAACCAAAATTATGGTCACACATATGGTAAGCTAATTAGAGGTACGGCAACAACTACTGTAAAAATAACCTCCTAAAAAATAGCATTAAAAAGGCTATTGCCCTTAGTCGATTGTGACACATTATAAGAAAGTTGCGAAGAAATGAAAATATTATTTTAAATTATATTTATCCTTTTGATTAAAAAATGTAATATCTACATACCCAGCATATATTTTACCTGAATGTTTTACACCATTCAGTATAAAGTATCTATCTCCCTAATATTCTGCAATGTATTGTGTTGGTATATAATCTTTCTTATTTGTATTTATAGGTTCAGAGAAATCGAGCATAATTAAATACATCAATTTTTCATCAAGAACATTACTAATTTTTATACCTTGATATGAAAAATCTGCTATTGTCAATTCATGAGTAATTATAATTTCTGCAACACTTATTTCAGCTTTAAGATAAGGTCTTACTTCTGCTAAAGCAGTATATGGAGTTTCAGCAGCATATAAATATTTTATAAATGCTGGGTTAGCCCTACCTTCTCCAGCTAAATTATTATCTTTAGGAATAAATAAGTCGTCTTCATTATATCCCCAGAATCCTGATTTTCGCATGGATTCAATATATGCTTTATTCCTATAAGCAGATAGCCTTTTAATAGATTCATCATTATTATCCATATTAAAATCAAATCTAAGATAGGCTACGAAACTATTGTCTCCATTAAATATTCTCGCTCTATAAAGGATCGTACCCTTTTCTAATGATTTTTTACATCCTTCAGCTATTCTTTTTAGAGAATCTAAAATAGTATGTTCTATGATAAGTCTATTTTTATATAAAATTTCATCTTTGAAATCCATCCACAAGTCAAAAGCTTGTTGCAGTGGCGTGATTTTTTGACTAACATTATTCATAAAATAACTCGTGTTTAGATCTTATTTGAGCTTAAGTTTGTGTAATCTATTTTGACCCGAAATTCTCGCTCAATAGTATCCCACAATAAAAATATATCCGATATTATAACCAATAACAAAAAACCTTTTATAATCAGATTGATATACTATTAAAATAAAAATTAAAATAGTAAGTTTACATATTAATTTTTATAAGCGTCTTTATAAGCTGTAAAATAAAAATAGTCGACTAAAATGTTTTACAAACAATAAAAAATTAGGAGATGATTAATGTATGGCAATTGAATATATACAAACATTAACTTTAAGTTTGACGGATGCTATAAAAATGCAGGATGCTCAACATGAAATTTATGATACAGGCATTGTAGACAGTAATCCTAGTCTACTAAAAGCAACACTAACAGCTTATTCAACAATATTGGGGTTTGCTTTTACTGCACCAACACCTGTAGCTGTTTCAGCCGCTGTTGCTGCTGTCCTTGTTTCTTTAGGATCAGATACTGGTTTGTTAGAAACAATAGTTAAGGGTGGATATTTTGATTTAGGAGATATTACGAAATGGATGAGAGAAAATACACAATATGATCTTATTAAAGTAAAAGTATCTTTTTTAGACTATACAGCTCAAAATATACGTTTTGTAGAACATACAGGTATAAACGATGGCTTAGTAGCACTTCATGTTAAAAATGGTGGTGGCTGGATAACTGCCTAAAAATATCATAAGTATTTAAAAAGTGAAAGTGATTCTTCTAAAATTTTAATGAAGAACCACTTTTTCTAATTATAAAACTGAAATTTATAAAATGTACTCTATGCTCCATGCTTAAATTATGGCTTAAGGAGCTCACTATGATTATAAAAATCTTCAATATATTTTATATCTAAGCTATTATTAATAATTTTATAT
>JBLHPD010000327.1:0-3940 GCA_047624165.1 Clostridium sp.
TATTTATTATTAGCTAAATGTCTATCTAACACATCAAGCTGTCGCTTTACTTCCATAGTAAATCGCTCTATTGGATATTCGAATTTTTCTGGTGCATAGGCGTAAAAGAACCTATGTTATAATCCCCATCTAATTCGAAAAAGGAGTTTACAATGAAAAAAGCTTATTCATATATACGGTATTCATCACCCCAGCAAGCTAAGGGAGATAGTTATAGACGACAGTATGCAAAAACAAAAAAATATTGCACAGAAAATGGATACGAATTAGACAAAAAACTAAGTGTATATAAAGAGTTGGGTGTGTCTGGTGTGGATGGAGATCAAGAAAATCTTAGGCTCTTTATTAGTGATTGTGAATCAGGAAAAGTTGAAAAAGGGAGCCTGTTAGTTGTAGAGAACTTAGATAGGCTTTCTCGAAAAGCAATAAACAAAGCAATGAGTCAGTTTCTAAACTTGCTAGACTATGTGGATATATATTCGACACAAGATAAAACCTTATACTCTAGTAACGATGAAGTTGCTCCAAATATTCAATTGATGAATATAATCACCAGTTTATTAATTATGAGCCGAGCGCACGAAGAAAGTGCGACAAAAAAGATACGTCTGAAAGAGAGTTGGGATAATAAGCGTAATGAAATCCACAAACAGAAAATTTCAAGCAGTTATCCGCATTGGCTTATTTTATCAGAAGATTGGAAGTCATTTTCACTCAAAGAAAAAGAGTCTCAATCAATTAGGAAAATATTTGAACTATGTATAGGTGGAATGGGGTATAGCCAAATTATTCGTTTTTTGAATGGAGACTTAATAAAGTATCCTACTCCGTCTAACCGAAGTAAATTGTGGGTTCGTTCTACAGTTACATTACTTCTATCTGACAGAAGAGTCCTTGGTGAGATGCAACTTTATACAGGTGCTTATAGAAAACGTGAAAAATATGGTAAACCTATAAAAGATTACTATCCACAAGTGATAGATAAAAAATTATTTTTAAAAGCTCAACTATCTTTAGAAAGTAGAAGTATTGGCGCTGGAAAAACGGGGAAATACAGCTTTTCTAACATTTTTAGAGGTTTTTTATTATGTGTTCATTGCGAAAGTAAGATGGAATATGTTGATAAAGGAAATACTAAAAAAAGAAGCCAGAAATATTTGACTTGTACAAATTCTAAACGTGGTGGAAGTTGCACACATACACGGCATTATCGTTATGAAGAGTTAGAAAAAATATTTTTACATTTAGCTACAGAAAATGGTTTTATGCCTAAACCTGTTGAGCCAAATAATCTAAATTTACAACTTAAAGATATCAAAGGGAAAAACAAGATTGCCAATGATAAATTAGAATTATTACTTGATAAAGACTTTACAATATCTGCCATATTGAAAAAAGTTGAGGAATTAAATAATGATATAAAGCTTTATGAAAGAGATATCAAAGATTTAGAGAGAAGATTATTATCATTGGAAAGTGACTATGAATATGATCAACTTTATCATGATGTAGTTACTGAAAAAGATGATATTACAAAATTTAATAATAGGGCAAAATTTAACAGTTACATATCAAAAGATATAGTTAAAGCATACCTATTTGAGAATTATTGCCCAATGATCATTTTCGAAATGAAAGATGGTATTACACATTCAATAATAGTAGATAAAAAATATAATTTTGGTGGTTGTAGTCTACCAAATGGCAAAGATACTTATAAGAGAATAAACGGAGAAGAGTCTCAAGTTGATGAAATGATATGGAACATACAAAAACAGTTTTATGAGCTAATAGATTCAACAAAAAATATTGGAAACATTGATAACAATCTTGATGATATTTACAACAGAATAAATAAAACAATAAGTAAAATTATTATTGAACAAGATGTAAAACTATTTGATCAGTTCATACAATTAATTCAAGACGCAGATGAGATCATAAACACTCATAAAACTGAACTGTTTTAAAGTGAGACCAATTAAATCTCAATGGTTATAAATGAAAGAAATATAACCATTGAGTGTAAATTTTCATAACTACACATATTTCACTAAAATATTAGCTTTATTCGTAAAGGGCTGTTAAAACTCAGAGGGAAAACATTGATTTTAGGGATAAAAACAAACCTAAATAATCCCAATTTCCTAACAATTTCACCCCACCTCCTAACAATTACACAGTTTTAACCATACCCTCCTAACAATTACACAGTTCTGTTTGTATTCTCCTGATAATTCAGAATATATAGATATATCTCTTTAGATAGATTTAATAGATAGATTAGAGAACAGATATGGTTGTTTTAAAACAACAGGTGAAAAAACCAAATAATTTTTTAAGCAACTTAAGCGATCTTTTAAAATATTTTTAAATACTTGCTACGCAAGCTGTTCTGATAAAAAACTGGCTCTAGGTGCTGATAATACTAATAGGTTACAACAATCCGAGGGGCTTTATCAGAAGTGAAAATCTTTGATTTTCTTGCGAAGCATATAAATAATTCTGTAGTGCTATTGATCTTTTATAGATTTGTTATACAACAATATTACACAGAAGAGAAAAGCCAAATTTCTAATCAAACATAGATAATCCGCAAAAATACATTTATTTCTTTTCTATAAATTAACCGAAAGGAAATATAATAATGTTTAATCAGTACACTCCAATAAATAATTACGAAGGTTTATCAAATCAAACCTTAACAATACCAACATCTTTTATACATGGTGCATTTTTCAGAAATGAATCTATACAAAAAGAAGTCGTTCATTGCCCGATAAAAAGCGAAAAAATAAGATTTAATAACGTTCAAGCTAACATTAAGCATGACATATTTATATTCAGTCACTTACTTCAAAAGCATCACCATTTAGCCTTAAAACAGCAAGGTAAAGAGCTTATAGACGTTAAATGTGAAGCTGGCTCAAGTATTGTAAAAGCTTGTAAAGTTAAAGCTAATCACACTATTGAAGAAATATGCAATGCGTTAGAGGAATTTGCTGCGAAACTATCAGCAGATAAAAAAATTACTGTTGAGAAATACAATGATAAGCAACAAATAGTTGGGACTTATACATTCTCAATATTTGCAAAGATTTCTTATGATAAAAAAACTAATACATTGAGCTATATGTTCAGTGAAGAGTTCTTAAGTTACTTAAATTTAGATGAAAAATGTCTGACTATTATACAAATAAGCGACTTTAAAGACGTTAAAAGCAATAAAACAGGAGCTTCGATTTATCTACTTTCACAATCAATGTCTAATCTTGATAAAGAGAAGTATCTTAAAACAGAGTATTTATCTGAAATTCTAGGAATTAAGAAGAATTGTAATCAACTATTCAACAATGCATTTAAACTTTTATCTAAAAAAGTATTTCGTGAAAGTGCAGAAGATAAAGCGTTAAGAAAAACTAGATCTGAAGAAGAAAATGAACTGCATGATAAAGATAAAGAAAAGCTATTAGAGTTTAATAAAGTGGTAAAAATAAAGGTTGAAGATGGAAAATTTATAGTCTGGTCTAAATATGTAATAAAGAAAATTGCTAAAGCAGTTGTTGAGATAAAAGAAAAAATTAAAACGTTTACACCAAAAGAGATACTAGCAAATAAAGCAGCATTTATTAAAAAAGGGGCTTTTGCAAAACTAATATCAGAGTTTAATGAAATGAGCGTTGAAGACAATTTAAAGGCTGAATTAAGCAACGTTAGCTTATATGATCATGTAGATTACCCTGCATCTTATTTTGATTAACAGTTACTTTCTGTTTGTCTCTTAAACCAATAATCCTTTATATATTCACAATTTAAACATTGCATTCAATACTAAAGTATTTTTAGTTAACTTGTCTCTATGCTTAGATCAGCATTTAACGAGAAAGTCAAGCAAATAATACATTTTTTCTTTACATTTTCAATGATTGTGGTACAATAT
>JBLHPD010000328.1:0-3926 GCA_047624165.1 Clostridium sp.
GATGACAAATAGTAATATTAATTTATAATATTACGTTAAATTAGTGCTTTTAAAAAAATCATGCTTCAGCTCTGTTGTTTCCATTACATCATTGACTTTTTGTTGGAATTTATTCATTGTAAATCCTCCTTGTATTTCGCTGAGAAAGATAGTGATTTTTAACTGTTATCTTTCTCTAGCTATATTTTCTTGTAAGTAGAGAGAGTCACTTAATAGTTTTAGTGGCTCCATTTCTTATATAGCTTTAACTATTTGAAACCACAATATACTTATTTTGAAGATACATTGTCTTTTACAGCAAAAAAGCAATTAGTACATAATATTATTATGCATTAATTGCTTTTTCTTACTATATTAAGTTATAATTTTTAGCTTTACTATACGATTTTTACTGGTATCTTGTATAATAAATTTTGTATCATTATAATTTATTGTTTCACCTGTCTTTGGAAGTCGTCCAAGTATTCCTGTAACGAAACCACCTATGGAATCAAAATCATCTGATTCTATATGTAAGCCTATCATTTCGTTAACCATGTTTATTTTCGTATCACCATCAACAATATATTCATCTTCTTTGATAACTTTAATCTTATCTGTATCATCGTCATATTCATCTTCTAAATCTCCAACAATTTCTTCGACTAAATCTTCAATTGTAACAAGCCCTGCAGTACCACCATATTCATCTAATAAAATTGCTATAGGAACTCGTTTTAAACGCATGTCTGCAAATAAATCAACGGTACTTTTATACTCATAAGTAAAGTAGGGTACACGCATATGTTTTTCTATTTTGAATTCTTCTTTTCCATTTTCGAAGAAAATTAAATCTTTAATATATAAAACTCCAATAATATTATCAACAGTATCTTCATATATAGGAAGCCTAGAGAATTGTTCTTCCCTAAAGAGTTTTATAAGTTCTTCATAAGTTGAGGTTACATTTGCTGCAATCATATCAGTTCTTGGGGTCATAACATCTTTTGCTTGAGAATCTCCAAATTCAAATACATTATAAATCATTTGCTTTTCTTCGCCCTCGAGTACCCCTTCTTCATGACTTACACTAACCATAGTTTTTAACTCTTCTTCAGTAATAAAGGGTCTCTGTTTACCAACTTCTCCACCAAGTATTCTTATAAATGAATTTGTTATATAAATTAATACTGTAATAAGAGGAGTTAATATGAAGGTAATCACACTTATCGGCCGAGCAACTTTTAAAGAAACTTTTTCAGAATTTTGTGACGCCAATGACTTTGGCGTTATTTCAGCAAAAATCAATACAAGAATTGTCATTATAGCTGTTGCAATAGCTACTCCTGAGGATCCTAAATGAAAATGGTCAATTGCCAAGGAAGTTGCTATTGCAGAAGCACCGATATTTGTAATGTTGTTTCCTACTAAAATACCGCCTAAGAGTTTGCTTGGGTTTTTAAGTAATTTATTAATTCTCTCAGCACCTTTAATTTCTGCATCTACCATATATCTTAATCTGATTTTACTTAGAGTCATCAAAGCAGTTTCAGAGGCAGAGAAAAAGGCTGAAAATGCTAATAAAATTACTAAAGATATAATTTGCAACGTACCATCGGGGTCCATAATGTATTTCACGCTCCTTAAAATATAAACTAAAAAAATTATAACATAAAATAAGGGATATTCAAATAAATATATTTTTAATGTTTTAAACCATTCTATAGAACTGCACATTAAATTGTAATATGTAAGTTACGGTATTAGTATTAAATATCTTTTTTCAAAAATCTATTATTTAATACTATGATGATTATTTTTACATACTGTAGAATTATTATTACAAAAAAGGCTATTAAAAAAAAGTGGTATGACAGAAGTATTTGAAAATTATAATAAAACATGCATGATAGACAAAATAAATTAAACAGAAAAAGAAAGACTATAGGTTTTATTAAAGAATTACTTGTTTTTTTAGTATAACTATATATGAAAAAAATAATACAAAAAGCAATTCCTAAATATAAGAGGAATCTATATGTAAATGTGAAGCTGGTAGTAAAAAGTTCTTTTGAAAACACATCTTTTTTAAAAATTAAGTATCTCATAACGCCCATCTTTCTATCTGACAAATATTGTAGTAGCAAAGGTGGAAACAATATAAGTATCTGAAACAGGGTAATTATACTTTTTAGCACTATGGTTGTAGAGTTTTTCATAGCATACACCTTTCATAAAGCATTATAGTTCTTATTAAAATATAACACAAAAGGGCAATACTTTAAATATGCCCTTTTGTGTTATGATTATTTAACTTTTGGGTCTCCTGTTTTTACAGGGTTTTTAGGGTTTGCACTCCATTCATACCATCCATTACTGTATAGTGAAATGTTTTCAAGTCCCATTACATCAGCATAAGTTACAACTTCAGCAGCTCTCCAGCCAGAACCACAGAAGAAGGAAAGTCTTTGATCAGGCGTAATTCCCTGCTGCTTCCACATAGCTAGTATTTCATCTTTATTACGCATTGTGTTGTCTATATTTCTATAATCTTGCAAATGATTTGCATCGCTACCAGCATGACCCCAAGTAGAACCTGATGGCCTTCCCATGAATTTTAAATCACTGTAGCCAGATATTTTACCAGTGTATTCATCCCAGCTTCGTACATCTACAAGTTTGCTGTTAGCTGTATCCTTTAATATTTCTTTTGCTTTGGCTATATCTATGATGTACCCCTTATTTACGGGTATTTCAGCACCAAAAGAACTTACGGGTTGTTTTGGATTGGAAACTGTCTCTGTTTCGTATCCAGCATTTTTCCAAGCGGCAGTTCCGCCGTTTAACACCCTAACATCTTTAACTCCAATATACTTTGCAATAGCTGCTATCCTATAGGATGCCATTGGATCTGGTCCGTACAGAACAACTGTTGTATCTTGAGTTAATCCATTTTTTTCAGCAAATTTTTGAAGATCCGCATCTGAATTAATGCTCCAAAGCGGAGCAGATTCTATTTCATCTGTATTTATATGTACCGCACCTTTAATATGTCCTTTTAAGTAATCTTGATCTTTAGACTCTTCACCCCAGGCAACTTCAAAAATTTTATATTTATCACCAGTATAAGTTTCTGTTTTTTTACCATTAATTAAGTCATTTACAAAGGATGCTGGAACTAACATTTGATAGTTCGCATAGCTTTCCATAGGAAGACTACTATCAGCAGCCCACTGCTTAATGTCATATGTATAAATATTTTTTATTCCATTTTGCTCTAAGTATTTTGCAACTTCTTTTGCATCTTTTCCATTTGCATCGCATAGTACAATATTCTTATCTGCAGAAATGTTTTTTGTTTTTAAGGCTTGTTCTAAAACTTTATCTTTTTCTTTATCTTCTACGCTTAACCAGTTAGCAGAAAAATCCGTAGAACCCTTAATGTGTCCACCGCGGTCTACCCCATCTAATTTCCACCCATTAAATGCGTCATTCATTCTTGTATCAACTATTACCCAGTCTTTGTTTCCTAGTTTACTTTTTAAATCTACTGTGCTTATGTTTTTAATTTCTGATGCATTATTATTTGTTGCGTCTTCTTTTACCCCTTTACTATTTGAACATCCAACAAAGGACATTACAGTAGTTACAGTAATAAGAGTAGCGAATATAATTTTTATTGATTTTTTCATAATAATCCCCCCTAATTATAAGATGTTAACATATTACGACAAAATATACTAATAGGAAATTCAAATAAGTAACTTATTAACTATTTGAATTCACTATAGCCATAACATGTTTTATGAAAATGTAAAACGTATAAGAAAATGTGTAGTATTATGTTGGCATTTATCAAACAAATGGTATTTATAGTATATAAGGTATTAAATATGCTATTATATATTGAGTGTATGTGTTTAAACCTTATTATAAATACAATTAAT
>JBLHPD010000329.1:0-3907 GCA_047624165.1 Clostridium sp.
ATTTTATATCATGGGGACGCCTCTCGGCTCCCTTTAATTTGTAATACCTATTTTTAGATATGGGGTCTACGACCATAGTTTTATATTATCACAGGCATTCCCTATAGGGAATGCCTGAGTAGTAACCAAATTTGTACGTGGAAAGAAAAAAGCTAAAGAGAATATTGAGATATACTTGAGTTATTATTATAATATGCAAAAAAAATCCTCATTGGATGATGACTACATAATTTTTGTGAAATATAAGGATATTGATGATTTGAAAAATACAGTATATGAGATATTCCGTGAATTAGAAAATGAAGCTGATGCAAAGAACTGTTTTACCGAAGGTGATGCTAGTTGTGATGAATTAAATTTGAATTGGTAAATAATAGTTTATGTAACTGGAAATTCTGGCCCATTACTACACAACCCCCAAATAGTATCAATGACAGGGATAAGTCAAGCAACATTAGATCCGTATATTAGGAATCAATATTAATAATTTTTAGCCAATATGAAATATATGTATTTTCTATTGCCGTTTTGGTTTCATTGCTACACATACCCCTACTTACAAATAAACTTCTACAATTTGCAAATGGAGCTGTGTATGATGAGAATGGTGTAGTTCAGGAAATGCATGATGAGAAACTTAAGGCACTTGAAGATATCATAGAAGTTTCTATAGGTAAGCCAGTTTTAATATTTTATGCATATAAGCACGATAGAGATAGACTTAAAAAGTATTTTAAAAATGCTAAGGAGCTAAAAACATCAGATGATATAAAGAAGTGGAATAATGGTGAGGTAGAAATAATGCTTGTGCATCCGGCTTCTGCAGGACACAGACTTAACCTTCAAGCTGGAGGGAATATCATAGTTTGGTTTGGACTTACTTGGAGTTTAGAACTTTATCAGCAAGCTAATGCAAGATTATATAGGCAAGGACAAAAATAGAATGTTATTATTCATCATCTTATAGCAAAGGGAACTATAGATGAAGATGTGATGAGAGCACTAGAAAATAAAAGTATTGGTCAAGAAGTACTGCTTCAGGCGGTGAAGGCAAGGGTTAATGAATAGGGAGATTAAAAATATGGAAACAAGAGAGTACGTTGAATGCCTTTTAAAAAATTATAATGAAATTCTAAAAGACATAGAGCAATTAAAGTATGAGTATGAGACCTATAAAGATATAGAATCAGATGAGGTTATAGAATCATTTAATTTTTCTTCAAATAGCGAGGAAAGAATTCAAACCAGTAGTGTGTCAGATAAAACTTGTAAAATAGTCCTAATTTATAACGAGGCTACAAAGCGAATGAATAAAGAGAGCAGAGAAGAAATATATAAGGTGATGAAGGCAACAGAAATTGAAATGGCAAGATTAAATTATTGTATAGAAAGGCTGGAACCTCAAATTAAGGAAGTTTTAAAAGATGTTTTTATAGAAAAACTACAATGGAAAAACATTTGTGATAAACGATCTATAAGTTCCAAAACTTTAAATAGATATAAGAATAAAGCTATTGAGCCTATTACATCAAATTTTAGTTTGGAAAGATTAGTGATTTAATCACTAGTCTTTTTTACTAAATAATAATAGAATGTGTTAATTAATACGTTATGTTAATGAAATGTATTAATTAATACGAAAAACATTGTGTTTTTAGCATATTTATTATATAATTTGACTATAATATAAATGAAGGGAATGATAGAAATTTGTGTTCACAAAGGAGAGAAACAAAAAAACATTTAGATTTTACACCTGAAGATATAAAAAAGTTTCTTGAGAAACTTAGAAAATTAGTCATTTATGGTAAATATATTATTTCGAAAAATGAAAAATGAAAAATGAAAAAAGAAAAGAGAACATGGATTTCATAGAAGATTATAAAATTAACACACAAAAGGAAAAAGAAATTCTATTAAGTCTTCAATATGAAGATTTTTGTTATGCTGTTGATAATGAGAAAGAAAAATTTTATTATGAAAAACTATATATTTTTAGCAAAGCATATGAACTAGATAACTGGGGAACCTTAGAGTTTATTGATATATACATAAAAATAAATATGACACAGACAAGAAAAGGTGATGATTTTATGATCATTGTATCTTTTCATAAAAGGAATAAAGATATTAAATATTTGTTTAAATAAATAACTTGATATATTATGCTTTTTAGTTAAAAATGATAATAAATAGAAGGAGGTAAAAGTATGTTACAGTTTTGTGAGAAATGTAATGATACGGTGAAATACTCTATTAGAGAGGAACGAAAAATAAAAATTATTAAAGGAAGAAAAATAGATTACATGGGAAAAGAAGCTTATTGTGATGAATGTGGTAGCGAATTATTTGTTCATGAAATAAGAGACTATAATTTAGACATGCTCGATAAAGCTTTTAGGGAACAGACAAAATTGATTACAGTACCCATAATAGAAAATATACTTGATAAGTATGATATTGGTAAAAGACCATTATCTTTATTAATGGGTTGGGGAGAAGGGACTTTAACTAGATATCTGAATGGAGACGTGCCAACTAAACAGTATTCAGATATTTTAATTAGATTATTCAATAATCCAAAATACATGAATGAAATGCTTGAAGAAAATAAAGGGAAAATAACTGAACATGCATATAATGTTTGTAAAAAAGCGTTAGATAGAATAGATGGTGAAAAATATGAAATGGCATTAACATATGAAAGTAGTGAGAAGATAGATAATGTTTCTAAATATATATTAAATAATTGTAGCGATATAACACCCTTAGCATTACAAAAATTATTATATTATGCACAGGCTTTTTATAAAATATTTAATGGGCAATTCTTATTTAGTAATGATTGTGAAGCTTGGATACATGGTCCTGTTTATAGGGACATCTATTATAAGTATAAGGGATATGGATATAATGCAATAGAAGATAATACATCTAAATTTTGTGATATTAATTTAGATAAGACTGAGGAAGAGTTGTTGGATAGCATTATAATTAATTTTGGGTGTTATAGTGGCAAAATATTAGAAAGAATGACTCATATAGAAGCACCATGGGAGACCACCAGAAAAGAGTTGAGTTGCTATGATAGCTCTGAGAAAATTATTGATAAAAAAATTATTAGTGAATATTTTAGTAGCATAAAAAATAAATTCGCCATGTTAAATATTGCGGATATAAAGGATTATAGTGCAGATTTATTTAGTAAAGTTCAAACATTATAAAAACCCAAATCAGATAAATTCTAAGGCTTCAGACTTATGTTCTGGGCCTTTTTTAATTGGAGGGAATCATGAAAAAAAAGAAATGTAAGAATTGTGTATGGGCAGATAAACTAAATAAGAAACTTATATATTGCATGTTTCCTGTCTGTATAAGAAAGAAGGAAAACAAAAATGATAAAGCTTCAGGAAATATATAAACTTTGTGAGGACTTTGAAAAAGATGATAAAAAAGGGTATTCAATCTTGTGGTTGGGTGTTTTTTATTATATAGGAAACAGCTTGCGGAAGTGGCTGTGGATAACATCTATACGCTAGAGCTTGTCACTTTTGCCACTTGCCACGTGGGTGGCACTACTCGACCGTAGGGAGATTTTGTTCTTATACTTAAAATAGAAAGTATTGTATCTGTAAATATTCTAAAATGTGGTATCATTAAATAAGAAAATTAAATGGTATTGAGAAAACCAGAGAGGAGACTTTTAATTGCTAAATATTAAAATATTGAAGGAGCAAGACAAAAGGAACAGAACATTTTATATTGATTTTAAGACCAGAATGTTAAACGTCAAATTATAACTAATTCAAACGTCATTTTATTTCTATTATTAGTAGCTGATTTACGTCAGATTATCCCTAAGAAATCACTTTATCAATAAGAAAAAATCATTTTATTAATATAATTT
>JBLHPD010000330.1:0-3862 GCA_047624165.1 Clostridium sp.
CTGAACTAATGATAAGTATTAATAATCAAGAAATTTTCACCCTTGGCAATAAAGTCAGTTCGCATCTCATTCAACTAATAGAAAAATATGTTCAACTATTGAATGTAAAATAACTACACACAACAAAGTGTTTATGTCCATCCGAGTTTAGGGCTGAAGAAAGAGCCTCGTCTTTTGCTTTAAAACGCAAAATCACAGATTTTTCTCTGACTTGAGGACTAAACCTGTGTAAAAATCTGTGAGTTTGCTATTTACGGGTGTTTATTATTTCTATCTTTGAGCTTCGCACGGCATAGACACCGACGTTATGAGCAAGAATTAAAATATGTCAAACCCTTATATTTCACGTTTTATGTAAAAGAATTCTAGTTTTTAAATGAAGCAGTCTAAAGTTGTTTTTTAAGAATTAATTACTTTATAAAGTCAAAATCATTAGGTTTAAATTTTTTATATAGAAAAACCTGGTTATTCTTTAAGTCAAAATTTCCCATTGCAGTTACAAATTCACCTTCTGTATTAATGGAAAAAAGGAATTCATTTTGGGAAATATTTTGGGAAATAACTATATCACTATTCTTCGTTTTATCTCCTCTACTCCAGCCATTTCTATTAGCTTTCATCCAACTAATAAGACTCCGATAAGTATTGCTATTAGGCTGTATTCTTATTTCTTTGTTTGAAGTATAAAATGTTACTTTCAGTTCTGTACTTGAACTAAACCAACTTGACAAGCTAATCTCTTCATGTAGAAACCAATTACAACTGAAAAGAAGCATAGTAACAGAAATACAAAAAAGTAATTTAGTCATATTTAATATTTTTTTTTTCAAAACTCATTTAAAAACCTACTACTCATCCAACCGACGATGTCATTTTCTTTTCCATAGTTTTCTGATGTAGGATAATTTGTTATTACTTGAATCATTTTGTTAGTTTATTTCACCTATATCAAAATAATCTAGTCCCCCTCATAATAAGCAATTGTATCTATGAGGATTCCTTTTTCATATAAAGCATGGAATAAAACATCTTCTTCGTGTTGGGGGTCCCTCCAATAGAATTCACCATGAACTAAACCATCTTTGAATTCAATTCCAAAATCATAGCCCAATACATCGGGATCATATCCTTCAATAGTACCGCTAAATAGAGCACCATTGACTAGGAGTAGCTCCTCTTCATCCCAACCATATTCATACTGCTCAAAATCTCCATTTAAACAAGTTAAAGTAATGGTTGGATTATCGCCATTGGTATCTTTAATATCATTTTCAGGCAAATCCAAAGTCCAAGCTGTTAAAACAGAATCATAATCAAATGTCCATCTATAGCTGTCCTTTTCTTTATATGAAATGATGGAATCCCTGTTGCTGTAGTCTCTATGAATCAAAATCTCTCCTTGCTCATCATAAATTACGTAATTACCATAGCGTCTTCTATCTTTTACTTCCATTTCAACACTTTTTTGACCGTTCAGATAATAAAAAATCATCTTGAAAGAAGACTGACTCCTTCCTTCTGAATCTTCATAGTCAAAACTCAATCCTTCTAAAACTATAGAATAAGAACCTGAATGGGTCTCCACAAGATGAAATACATTATCAATAGGATCACAATCTGTGAATAAAGTAAGATATACTCCCATCTCCTCACCAAATGACCAATCAAAACAAAAGTTTTCAGGAAAAACGAAGGTCTCTTTAGGCTCGCTAGGCTTTGTAGAAGGACTATCAAGAGCTGTTGTAATTACATTGGTACTATCAGACTGATTCTTCGTTTCTGTAGTGTTTCCGCCATTAGAATTATTACAGATAAACGAACAAAGTGATAAGAAGAGTAGACAAATAAAGAAAGAATATTTTTTCATGCGAACTATTTATGCTTTATGGTTATATAATAATTTTGCTTCCCATTGTATTAGTTTGAAGTAATGAAGTAATACTAGGGTATTCCCTACTACACACTAAATCCTAGTCAAAATTAAATTAAGAAAAGGAAATATGAAGTAGAATACGACACAAGTTATTATTTGGTACGTTGTGCTATTATTGGGTAATAATACATATTCTGATTCTATAATTTGTTGAAGAAAAAATATTATTTCTCATTTGATAGTTTTAAACAAAAAAATCCAGCTCATAACAATGTATATATCGCCATCCTCGCCATTTGCAGGGGCAAAAATGAGTACTTTGCTCCTACCCCACAAAATCATAGATTTTGCTAGTTTCGTCAAAAAATTACTAGCAAAATCTATGATTTTGCTATATTGAGGGGGCTTGGCTTTTGCCCTTTGCGGGGTCGCACATTATATATACTGGCGTTATCCGTTAATTTATATGCCGCTTCATGCTGACCGTAATGGAGGAGACACGTTACTCTTCAAAATCTTAGGTAATAAAGAAAACATAGGGACTTTAGTGGTGTAGTGTTATCAGTTGACTTACAGGCTGTTACAGGGGAGGCTGATTTTAGGTATAAAATTGGGATAAAAGGAGTTTATGTCCGTTATTCTTAATGAATGATTTGGTTAAAGTTTTTTTTATTGTATTTTTACTGATTATTAAAAAAAAAACAGTTAAAAAATAATCTATATGAAAAATTTATTTGCGCTAGTTGTAATAGCTTTTATGTTCACAAATTGTACAAAAACAGAAAATACTCCTGCTAGTGACTTATATGTAGGGAATTATATTGTAAATGAGACCAGGACTTATACAGATCCATCGACATCTCAACCAGTCATATCGACAGAACAATTTTCAATTACCATTAGTAAGGTAGATGATACCACTGTTGAAATGACTGGTTTCTCAAATTGTACGAGCCATACATCAACAGCAAATGCCTCAGAAAGTAGCCTTGTAATTATTAATCCACCATCGTATGTATGTGGTTCAGTTGGGACAGATTCTGCCCCTGCAAGTATTATCATAAGTAAAACTAACGATGGTTTCAGTTTTACTTATGATAGCAGTCATTCTCTAAGTCAGGGAGGTTATGCTCTAACTAGCACATCAGGAACTGCCACTAAGTCTTAATTTCTTTTAGATGTAGTCAAAACAGAAATAAAAAGCATTTTTTCAAAAAATGAAATTAATCTGAAATCATAAGCCCTTGTAAAAATAATATTTACAGGGGTTTATTTTTTCTTCAGTTGAAAATGTTAGAATGAAAAATGTACTACCCAAAGCTTGGATTCAAAAAAAGGACTATATAGAACATTAAATAAAATAAAAGTATAGAACAAAAAATGCGGCTACAACAAATTCGTAGCCGCAGAAACGTCCTAAAACACCATCCTAATTTAAAGAGTATTAGTAGCTCTATAGGGACTTTAGGAGTACAGTTCTACTCCTTGATTTACTATGCTTTATAGCAAATTTTATTTATAAGGTACAAAATAGGGATAAAATAAATGCGTATAGAATGGTGGTAATTAGATAGATCTTTTTCGTTCTCCTAACTGATATTGAAAATAAGACTTTTTATAGTTAGAAAGATATCGCAGCTCGTGATATGATAGAGGAAGGTATTAATGCTGTTGCTTTAATGAAGCATTTTAGGCATAAGAGTCTTGAAACTACTCAACGGTATTTAGAAAGTTTTGGAACTACCAATGAGCAGATTAAGGAATTAAAGAGTAAATTATTTTAAATAATAATTTTATTTCTTATCTTTAAAAAATCGTATTTGATAGAGTTCTTTTGACATGAACATTTTAAGTTCGCACAAGGCAAATATATCCACAATGTGGATATACACTAGTTCTACACAATTTCCTCTATCTCGAAAAATAAATCGCAGAAAGTTTTAAAAATATTCGAATAATTTTCTTAACATTAATTTGTATTATTAATAA
>JBLHPD010000331.1:0-3855 GCA_047624165.1 Clostridium sp.
AAATCGATTATTAGGGTGTTTTGTAAATGTCAAGTGGTTTTTTTATTTATAGGGATATTTTATTTTACATTTTGTGTAATCTTAGCTTGATGACATTGTCCCCGTAGGGGTCCGTTCACAACAGTATTAATTTCTCCATAGTGACTTGCAATAAGAAGCGCAGAAACATTGAAATTCCATTTAGAAATTCTTCTTTTGCGAATATAAAATCACCGTAAGCTTGCCAGGACGGCAAGCTAGCGAACCCGAGGCAGGACGCCGAGTGTGAGAGCTAGGTGATTTTATATTCGCAAAAGATTAGAATTCCTTAATGGAATTTCCAGTTTCAAGCTCTTATTGCAAGGCACGAAGGAGAAATTTAATACTTTATATCTGTGGTAATATTTTTTCTAATCTACTTTTTAATATGCTAGATAAAATTCCAATAAAATACCCTGTAACAATAGCTGCAATTAGTAATACTGGTAAATACACATATATTCTTAAATCATTAATAATGAAAGCAGCTACCAGTAGCTGTCCTACATTGTGAAAAACAGATCCACAAACGCTAATTGTAGGGATACTTAGTGAGTTCTTAAAATACTTGTATAATAATATCATTACTACATTACTTAGCACTCCACCAGCAAAACTGAACATAAAAGCTGACATGCTTCCTCCAAAAATTGAACCTAATATGGTTCTTAAAATCATTATTAAAAATGCTTCTTTCCATCCTAGTAAAATTAATGCAACTAATGATATAGAATTAGCAAGACCTAATTTTATTCCTGGAAATAGAACTGGTATCTGAGCCTCAATTAAATAAATAACTAAGGCTATTGCCACAAGCATACTAAGTAAAACCATTCTTTTAGTATTTTTCATATTTTCACCTACATTTTTTTAATTTTAAAATGTCCCTCCATCAATGCCATTATCTACTTTTCCCTCAATATTAATTATAAGTTTAAAAGGCAAACATACAATCATCTCGCCCGGCTCTGAAATCCATCCACTTTTAACACACTCTTTATGTGGGCAATCAGCATCTATTATACTAATGCCATTATGTTTAACTGATATGGTATTATAATGGCCATTATCCGTCTTTATAGTAAACTCTTCTGGCTTTACTACCTTAGTTAAATCAATGGTTTTAAGTACTATACCCTCACGTTTAATAACTGCAATATTCTCGGAACCCTTTATTGCCATTTTGTATATTCCAGCTCCGCTCAGAGCTATTACTACAATAATTACAAGTATTATGAAAACTATCTTATCGCCCTTCTTCATATGTGAACTCCTTACTTGTTAGTTCAAAACTACTTTTAAGCCCTGGTGTAACATACACTTTTTTATCATTCGTAATAAAAATACCCTCTACACCTTTAATAGACTCTACCAATTTAAGCCCTTTTTGAAGACCAAGGATATAAGTGCTTGTAGATAATGCATCGCCATCAATTGACTTATCTGATATTATGGTTGTACTTATAAGACCTTTCTCTGCTGGATACCCAGTTTTCGGGTCAAATATGTGATGGTAGCGCTTGCCATCCACAATAAAAAATCTTTCATAGTTGCCTGATGTAACTATTGATTTATCATTAACGCTAACTGTTCCTAGGTATTCTCCACGGGTACTTAATGGATTCTGTATCCCTATATTCCAGCTAGTTCCATCAAGTTTTTTTCCTAAAGCGAAGACATTACCTCCTAAATTTATAATCGCACTGCTAATCTTATTATCCAATAAAACCTTCTTTATCTCATCAGCTGTATATCCCTTTGCTATAGCACCCAAATCAATAGCTTCTTCAGTTTTCTTTAACTGTACTGTAGAATTTTTGTCATCTAGAATAATATCGTTATAGTTAACTAATTTTAATTTTTCATCAATTTCCTTTTTTGTAGGAACTCTCTCCTTATCTGTACCTATGCCCCACAGCTTTACAATCGGTTCTATTGTAGCATCAAGGGCGCCTTCTGTTAGTTTACTGTATTCGACCGATTTTGCTATCACTGAATATGTATCTAAGCTTAGTTTTTCTCCTGAAATTCCAGCTTTATCATTTAATTTACTAATTTCAGAAGTCTCAATATTAACAGACATTTTGTTTTCTATTTCGCTAATCCTTTTTAAGGCTTTTTCTGATGCCTCTTCTGCGTTCACTCCATAAACCTTTAATTGAATAACTGTCCCCATAAGGAAGGTCTCTTTTACAACAGGTTCTGTAGGTACTTCATTGCTTTTGCAGGATGCTAAAAATATTGAAAATGACAATAATAAAAGTATATACCATGTTTTACGTGAATTTTTTATGTAACCTCACCACCCCTAGCTTGTTTTTATGTACGTTATTTATTATACCATATATATACTGTAAATAAATCTCTTCCTACTACATCATTGCATATTATTTAACTTAAACTAAAAGCCCCTGAAACATAGTCTCAGCGGCTTTCAGAAATTATGAAAACAAAATAATTTTATGTGAAAAGTTCTTTATTTTTACGTAATTTTACAAACACTATTACAGATAAACTAATCATTAGAATACTTAATAAGAAAAATACTATAGTAAATGCCCCAGCTGAAATAGCCGATATATTATATTCTGCACTCATTTTAGCAATTTGGTTAGTTCTATCAGTAAAAACACTTATAGAATATCGTATCCATAGCACTGAAATTGCAAACGCTAATGGTACTATTGCCAGTGCTATTAAATATCCACTTTTCCTTCTTCTTTTTACACCCATAAGTCCCATAATTATTGGGAGAATAAATAGTAAGGGCATAATAGGCCCAGTAAATTGGGCAGACAACATTAAAAACAGTGCACACAAAAGTGTAAAATATAAAGTAATTTTTCTCATAGTTGCAACTTCATCAATATTCATACATCCTCACTCTTTTCCTATTTACTCTTTAATACTGCTCTTAAACTAAGTGTTGCTGAAATTACTATTCCTCCCCACATTATAAGCATAAAAGCTAATGCTTGACCACTCATATCTCTTCCTCCTTATAGATTTCTGGAGTAGGTAATAATTATTAATTGTTACCCCGCCCTAATCTCTTAAATTATTACTTTCTTATAAGAATCTTATCTTGCACAATCTCTTCACCATAAATAGCTTTTAAGCTCTTATAAGTCCCAATAAAGCCCAGAACAAATACCACGAGTAAAACCATTCTTGCACCATTAACCCAAGGTATTAACTCCGGTGTTTTTGCTACAAAAGTTGGTATAAATTTAAAGTATCCTTCATTATAGTATGATACAGTTGATCCAGTTAGAATAACTATTATTGTTGCAGGAGTTATCCATTTAATCATAACAGTATATATCCATTTTGGTGCTTTCCAATAAGATCCATGATTTATCTCGTCTAGTGGGTTATCTTTCATGAGCCAACCAGCTACAATTATCTCTATAAGACCCATTACAACCAGTAAATAAGTACCAACCCAGTTATCAAGCTCTGTAAAATAAGCAAGTTCTGCTGTTTTCGTAAGTATTGGCTCTAGTGCAACTGGTAATCCAACTATTATATATCCTACGAAAACAATTAAGGATGCCTTCTTCTTAATCATACCCATACCTTCTTCTAAAATTGTTACCAAGTAATTATACATTGCAATAGCTGAGGTAAATCCAGCAAAGAATAATAACATAAACCAAAGTGTACCAAGTAACCTACCGCCATCCATAGTTCTAAAAATATTAGGTAGTGATATGAAAGATAGTCCTATTGACTGACTTAAACCTTCTACACCCATGAAAGCATAAGTAATTGGTATTGCAATACTTCCACCGAGTATTACTTCTGCAAATTCATTTAAGGATACTGTGGTCAAAG
>JBLHPD010000332.1:0-3833 GCA_047624165.1 Clostridium sp.
ATATTTCTTTTTCCAGGATGATTCAAATAAATAAGTGGCATTGTTTTTCAGAATATTGTTACAATGTATACCAAGCACCTCTTTAAATCCATCTGGGAAAGGAACCACACGATCCTTATTCCCCTTACCTTGATTAATCCTTATCTGACAGTTTAATAAATCTAACTCACTGACTCTAACACCTGTATAAATCAAAACCTTGATAATTAGCATATCCTGAAAGTTTTTAGAGTTCCAAACTACTTTATAATAATTTTTTATTTCATCCTCTGTTGGCACATATGGTAATTTTCTTGCATTTCGTGGAACCTCAATTTCTAATTCTTCTCTAAGATACTTGAATAAACTTTTTAAATAATTATAGTCAGGTCTTTCTTTACGAAGATATTTTGCAAGTTCCTTTGCTTTTTTCTTAGGAGCCGTTCTTTGTAATTCAGCAGGCATTTTTTTGCACACCCAAATGTATCCGTTTATCCATATCTAAATTAAAATTACCATATGGATTAACATGGCTATAAATCAATGGAGTTATAGCTCTAAAATCTTCTTTTTCCATAATATTAAACCACTCTTTCTCAGATAAAATATCTTGAATCAATAATGTATTAACATATACCATGCAGTTTTGTATCAAATGGAGAGCCAAAGCTGATATTTCCTGGTCTTCAATATTATTAGTTGAAAATTCACGACCTCTTGCGCAGAAAATAAAATTATTTGCACTATTCCAATTTTCAATAACATTTAATCCTTGGTTAATTTCTATTCGCATTTCTTCTGACATAACATATCTGCAAATAAATATAGTTTTTATTGCTCTTCCAAGCTCACTTAATGCCTGGTATGTGGGATGCTGAAGATTATTTTTAGTGAATTTTTTTAAAATAGATTCTGCATCAGCAGTACCAAGTCTCAATGCGGTTGCGTATTTTACCATTTGATCATATTGCTGTCTAATTAATTCCCAATTAATCGGTTTCTTTTTCATAACAAGTTCAATGTTCGAATAATCTTCATCACTTGTTTCAGGTTTATACAGTTTTTGTTTGTTGATATTTTTGATACGAGGCATTAGCTTGAACCCAAGCAAACAACTGAATGCAAAAGCTACTTCACTTTGTCCATGTGTGTCTACATAGTTTTTTTCTATACTCATGTCAGTACAATGTCTAAGAACACCTTCAATAGCAGAAGCAACTTCTGACGATGAACAAGATTTTACTTGAGAATATACACATAAAGACTTTTTCTCAACATGCCAATAAATCATAATTCCTCGACCATGATATCTGTTATGCCACTCTGCCCTTAAATTTTGGTCCCATGCTCCAAATTTTTTAGAATCTGATGCACAGGTTGTTGTCGCACTACCCCAAATATTTTGACTGCGAATTTTCAAAGTAGCATTTACAACTTCAGCAATTGCAGCTCTTAAATTATCCTTGTTTATGAACTTTCTTTTTATGTACTCCAAATCCATATAGTTTTCATCTAAACCCTTTGAAGAAACAGCTTTTAGTCCCATATTTGTTCCCATTCCATAAAGGGAGACTAACAAGCGTTTTCTTATAATTTCTCTAGTTAACCTTTCTTGAGTTGCGCTAGTTTTCAAATGTTTTGTGAAGTCAATTCTTAAGTCAGCTTCTTTATAAACATCTAATAAATTCAAATCAGGCCAACGATTTGATATTTCACGTTTCAATTTCAAAAGATTTTTTGCCTCTGGTTGTTTTGGAGATGGCGAAATTTTTATTCTTCCATTTCCTATATCTAGGATTTTAACCTTTTCATTTTTGGGAATAGTTTTATTTAGCTTAGATAAAGAATCTTTCATAGATGATTTTATCTTTTCAATAAAGTCATTTACATCTAAAGGCTGATTTATTGCTAAGTAATATTCCTCTTTTTTTATATCAAAGTCCTTTGGAAGATCCTCATCAGGATTCCTGTATTTATCAGCGCCACTTATCCAAACCTCTCTGCAGCGAAGCTTATCCTTTAAAGGCTGCAAGGCACATAATTCGTTATTTTTCCCCGATTTATCTTCTATCATATCTTTCCACATAGGTCTAACAACACCCTCAAGTGGAACTATTTCACCCTTTGAATAATAACGTGATTTTGAATCTAAATACTTCTTTATAAGTTCTATTGCCTTTATTATAGGCTTATATTTATCATTATTTGAATTAAAATTCAACGCATTTATTATATCAGGCAAAATACGCCTATAATGCCTTTGATAGGAAGAACGCATGTTATTATAATTAATATATCATCACTCTTATTTTCTAACTCATTAATTAAATCCTTTAATTTTTGCTCGTCCGCTATTGGATATATTATGTCGCATGTCTTAGCTTCTGGGCTCTCTACAACAGCTTTAGCAATTTTTAAAAGTAATTTATTTTTATTCCTAGTATAATTTGTGCTCTCTGCAAGTTCCTTCTTTATTTTTCTATTTGCGCTTGTGTCTAAATTATTCAGTATTTTTATAAGTAAATCCACTAAAATATCCTTAATCTCCATTGATTTAAAATGAAAAAATATAGCTAATAGACCATTTATCATGGCATCCGGATGCCTTTTAAATTCGCTGATATTTTCAGCTTTACTGCGTTTATAATACTTTTTTAAAAGTTTTGATGGTATATCTTTGAAAATATCTTCTGGTATCATCATACCTTCAATAGTTTTTAATTTATTAGAATTGATCCTGACGGTGCAAATATTAAAAGTGTTTTTAATGAATCTTATTGAAATCATTAAACCATATTATTTGTTCCATGTTATTATTTTGTGATTCAGTAACAAGGAACAAGTCGAAATTTTTGATAGTTTCAACTGTCAACTTATTAAAAATACTTTCAAAGATATTATTTTCATATGTATTTATAGCTGAACTGACTATTCTTTCTATTCTTTCTGGTGTGGTTGGTTCTATTTTTAGTTCCCTGAATTGCTTATATACTTCATTCTTAACTAATTCAGAATCATCATTTTTAGGGAGGACGTTACTCAAAATCCATATTTTAATCGTATCATAGTCCTGAACGGTACACTCTCTAAATAAGAAGAGCTTTCTAATTTGCTTTCTGTGATTAATTATTGAATTTCCATTCCAATCATAATCATTATAACAAGAACTATCTACTCCAATTTGTTCAGAAATATAACAAATAACTTCATTTGAAATTTCAAATCTGTCATAAGGGAAACGCCCATTATTTTGAAAGGATTTATAAAGAACTGCAAAACCTATTTTTGTTTCTGCTTTTCTATTATTATGTACAATATCTATTTCTATTTTACTAAATTTAAAGCTCTCATCAATTTTATTATTAGATTCCATATATCACCTTTCGAAAGTTCTTATAATGTCAAGAGTAGGAACTTTTTTTAAGATTAGCTTACCATATGCCTCTAAAATACTCAATAAAATGCTTTAAATACACCTAAGTTCAAGTTCCAAAATAAGATTCGGAACTTTTACATATGGAAAATTAGGAATTCCCTATTGCTTCTGGTGACAGCTATGTTCTTCATACCCCTAATGAAAATGCCTGGATATAAAATAGTAGATATCGCAAGTATTATACAAGATCAATTCGGGCAGGAAGTGTAGTATTAAAATAATAGGTAAAAGACCCGCGGAAAAGCTGCATGAAGTATTAATATCGAGATATGAAGCTGAAAATGCATATATTTATGATAATGACTATTTTGTTATACTACCTCAAATAAATATAGATGGTTTAAAAGAATACTATGAAAAAATGAGTTTAGACCCTTTAAATAAAAAAGAATATTCATCTAATGATTATGTATTAGGA
>JBLHPD010000333.1:0-3808 GCA_047624165.1 Clostridium sp.
AAATTATATTTAAAATAACATATTGGCTAAAGAATAGTCGTTAGGGAGGGGAAAGTTTGAAATTTATATATTGTCCGATTTGTGGAAAAAAGCTAATTGAAAAGTATAGTTGGGATGAAGGCGGAGTTCCATACTGTCCCGTGGATGATATTATGTATTTTGAGACACCAAAACCATGTGTAGTAGTTGCAGTTATGAAGGGTAGTGAAATTTTACTTCTTAGACAAAATTATACTTTTAAAAATTCAAAGGTATTAGTATCAGGATATGTAACAAATGGAGAATCTGTTGAGAACACTGTATATAGAGAAGTTAAAGAGGAAACAGGAATATCCGTTGGAGAGATAAAATATTTGGGAAGTGAATATTTAGCTTCTAAAGAAATTATAATGCTAACGTTTATGGCTAAGTATGTTGAAGGAGAAATAAATAAGTCTTCTGAAGTTGATTGGGCTGATTGGCAAAATATAAATGATGCTCTGTGTGAAATGAGTGAAGATGAGATAGGGAAAAGAGTTGTAAGAAAATTACTGAAAGAAATTGAATACACGGGAGAAGAGGCCTATAGATGTGATATTGAAACTAGTTATTAACTAATATAAGATTAGTAGTCCCATATATAGTAGACTAAGAATTGCATTAGCCTTAATATTAAATGATAAGAAAAGGAGTTAAGGATATAAATGGAAAAAAATATTGAGAATAAAATTTCAAGCAAAAAAGTTCCTCAAATAACTGGGAACTTGAGAAGCCATATGATAGAATTACCAAGTGCTATAAGAGATGCTAGTGGAATTGTAATATTTGGGAAAAGATTAAAGTCATTTGTTTTTACTACTGATGTAGCGGTTATAAGAAATACAAATGCTGATGCAGTTATTGCAGTATACCCATTCACACCTCAGCCAATAATAACAGAAGCATTATTATTAGCATCAGATGTGCCAGTGTTTTGCGGTGTTGGGGGAGGAATTACCTCAGGTAAAAGGGTGACAAATTTAGCATTAGATGCTGAGTTTAAAGGTGCTATGGGGGTAGTTGTTAATAGTCCAATATCTAATGAAGTTATAACACAAGTAAGGGAAACTATAGACATTCCAATAATAGTTACAGTTATATCAGAATTTGAAGATATAGAAGCAAGAATAAATGCAGGAATTACTATAATAAATGTTTCAGGTGCTAAAAGGACGGCTTATATAGTTAGTAAAATAAGAGAGAAATACCCTGAATTTCCTATAATGGCTACTGGCGGTTCTACTAATGAAAGCATAAAGGAAACTATAAAAGCAGGGGCTAATGCAATCACATATACTCCCCCAATAGTGGCTGATATTTTAAATGAAATTATGATTAAGTACAGAAAAAATTATGAGGTAGAGAGTGAAGAAAAATAATAAATTAACTATTGGCAAATAAACTCAATTAAAGTGGTAGGTGACAAAATGGCTGTAGGTGGAGATAACTGTGAAAAATGTCCTGAAGGGCAGACAAAACAATGTGATGGAAAAACATTAGAATGCATTTGTAAAAGATGTCCAAGAAATTTAGGACAGTGTTTAACTACAAAATACTGTAGAGAAACTGAATCTATAATTAATATTTAAGGTTGCCTAAAGTGTAAGGGTAATGGGATATATAATTTTCATATGAAATGTAACAATAAAAGCTACTAGAACATTTTATGTTTTAGTAGCTTTATTTAATTTAATTATAAAAAAAATTAAAAATACTTATTATAGACAAATTATTCCAAAATAAAAATAATAGTGAAGTTGTATAAATATAAACTTTTTTATATTTTAAGATTATTTGAATATAATTAGAATTAAAATTTAAATAAAAGGAAAACTAAAATTAATGATTAAAATTATAAATATAGGAGTGAAAATATGGCTTCAGGTGAAATAGAAATGAGGGTAGCTCAAAATTGTCATGGATATAAACCTAGGTATTCCATGGAATTAATGAATAACATTACTTATGGGTCTCAAAGTTGTAGTGGTTGTATTAATTATGAAAGAGGAAAATGTACAGAGGGATTATTTGATGAGATTAGGGAAATAATAAGGGTGAATTAACTAGTTATTAAAGTAAGCGACATAAAAATAGGTTAGGATGGACTAATAGACTGACTTGTTATTTATTTGAATGTGATTTAAAAAGAGGAGTGATAAAATGCCAAATACATAACAGATGATGCATATAGCAAATAGTTGTAATGGGTATAACTCAGTAGAAACAGAATTTCAATCTTCAATAGGTACAGCTTTTAGTAAAAGTTGTGATAATTGCAAGCATTTAAATAATGATAAATGTGACATTAATTTGTACGATAAAGTTTTAACAGGATTAGATCAAGGTTAATACAGTTATCAAATCATTAATAATCTAAGAATAACTTTTCTAAGGTGGTTTTATTAGGGAGTAGTAACAACAATAAATGTAAAATTATTATAATAAATTCAACTTATTACTTTTGCAAAAGTTATTCTAATAGTGATTTACTACAAAATTTTATAATATACGTTAAAATAGCATAGGATTTTATATAATAATTTCTAAAATTCTTATAATATTTATTTCTATTATATTGAGAAGTTTATATATAAGTGTTAAAATGAAATGGTTATTAGACTTCAAGACAAATCACAAAATGAATAAAAAATGGCAAAAGCCAAAACTTGGAGGGAAAAATTATGCATAAAAGATTATTTATACCGGGACCAGTAGAGGTAGCAGAAGATGTACTTCAGAAAATGGCTACTCCTCAAATATCACATAGAGGTAAGGAAGCATCTACGCTACAAAGAAACATAAGCGATAAAATGAGAAAAGTATTTAATACTAAAGAAGAAATATTACTTTCAACTAGTTCAGGAAGTGGACTAATGGAAGGTGCAGTTCGTTCATGTACAGCAAAAAGAGCAGCAATATTTTCAGTAGGAGCATTTGGAAACAGATGGTTTGAAATGTGTACATCTAACGGAGTACCAGCAGATAAATTTGAATCTGAATGGGGCCAACCAACAACTCCAGAAATGATTGAAGAAGTATTATCAACTGAAAAATACGATTTAATAACTATTACTATGAACGAGACTTCAACAGGACTGATGAATAACATGGAAGCTCTTTCAGCAGTTTATAAAAAATATCCTGAAGTTGTAGTATGCGTTGATACAGTAAGTAATGCTGCTGGAACAGAAGTAAAAGTAGATGAGTGGGCAATAGATATTTGCATAACCTCAACTCAAAAATGTTTAGGATTACCTGCAGGAATGGCTATTTGTACATTCTCAAAAAAAGCAGTAGAAAGAGCTAAGAAAGTTCCAAACAGAGGACTATATTTTGATTTATTGGGACTATATAATTGCATACAAAAGAAAGATTATCAATATCCTTCTACTCCTTCACTTGCACATATGTTTGCTTTAGATTATCAATTAGATAAGATATTAGAAGAAGGATTACAGAAGAGATTTGCTAGACATATTGCTAGTGCTGAGCTTGTAAGAGCATGGGCTAGAAAATACTTTGAAATATACCCTGATGAGAACTTTATGTCAAATACATTAACTAATATTAAAAACACAAGAGAAATTAATGTTTCTGACTTAAACAAGCAATTAGGAGAAAAAGGTTTTATGATTTCTAATGGATATGGAAAGTTAAAAGAGAAGACATTTAGAATAGCTCATATGGCTGAAACTACACCAAAAGAAATAGAAAATTTATTAGTAATAATTAGTGAAATTTTAGGACTTAAATAATTAAAAATTAAGAATGAAAAATTATAATGTGATTT
>JBLHPD010000334.1:0-3786 GCA_047624165.1 Clostridium sp.
TCACAATAGTTCGTACCAAATTAATGCATTTGCTAATGCTACAAAACCAACTTATGATAATTTATTTAAAAATATTCCTTATAGTTTAGTTAAAACATATGGAGAATATGTAGGTTTACCCAAAGGTCAAATGGGAAATAGTGAAGTTGGACATATGAGTATAGGTTCTGGTCGCATATTGTATCAAGACTTAGTAAAAGTAAATATTGCCATTAAAGAAAATACATTAAAAGACAATGTTATCTTCAAAAATATTTTAAAATCTTCGCAGAATATTCATATCATTGGATTAATAAGTGACGGTGGTGTTCATTCTCATATCAGCCATATTATAGCAATGGCTCAAATAGCAGAAAACAATAGCAATAATGTATTTTTACATCTCATCACAGATGGAAGAGATGTTGCTTTTGATAGTGCAAAAATATACTTAAACCAAATAAATGAAATATGTAATGAAAATATAAGAATTGCAACGCTAAGTGGTAGATACTATTCAATGGATAGAGATAGTAATTGGGATAGAATCAAAAAAGGTTATCAACAAATCGTAAATGCATTGGATCAATCAAAACATAGTGTCCTTGAGTATATTGATGAACAATATTCAAAAGGTATTTATGATGAATTTATTGAGCCTATGAGTTTTAATCATTATACAGGGATGAAAAATAATGACGGAGTTATATTCGCAAACTTTAGAAGTGATAGAGTAAGAGAATTAAGTACAACACTAGCAGATGGAAGTTTTAATCAGTTTGAAACAAAAAAAGTTACATTAAACATTGTAACAATGACACAATATGATAAAAACCTTCCTCTACCTATAATGTTTCCAAAAGATGCACCACAAAATACATTAAGTGAAGTAATTGCAAATCATAATTTAAAACAACTCCACACAGCAGAAACTGAAAAATATGCACATGTGACATTTTTCTTTAATGGTGGAATAGAAGAACCATTTAAAAATGAAAGTAGAATTTTAATTCCATCACCAAAAGTAAGTACTTATGACTTACAACCTGAAATGTCAGCACCAGAAGTATCAAAAGCAGTTCAAAAAGGAATGGAAGATGGAATAGATTTTATTGTTGTTAACTTTGCAAATGGAGATATGGTTGGACATACTGGAGTTTTTGAAGCAGGTGTAAAAGCAGTTGAAGCAGTTGATTTAGAATTAGGAAAAATAATAGAGAAAGCCAAACAAGAAAATTATAATATAATTCTTACAAGTGATCACGGAAACTGTGAGATGATGAAAGATAAAAATGGTAAGGTATTAACAAATCATACTGTTGGTGATGTATATTGTTTTGTTATTTCAAATGATGTAACAAAAGTCAAAGATGGCTCACTAAATAATATTGCGCCAACTGTCCTGAAGCTTATGAATATAGAGATACCCAAAGAGATGGACGAACCATTAATTTAACGATATGATAAAAAAAATTCTTGCACTACTATTCATAATTATTCTTTCTGTGATTATAGGATTAATTGTACTTTATTCACAGATCAGATTTGATCTAGATAAAATTGTAAATTATAAACCAAGATTAACTACCCAATTTTTTGATAAGAATGGTGCACATTTAGGGAATATATTTGATAAAGAAAATAGGTTATATGTGGAATATAATGCTATCCCTCCTAGAATTATTGAAGCCTTAGTTGCTATCGAAGATACAAACTTCTTTGAGCATAATGGTATTAATATTGATGCAATATTAAGAGCAATTATAAAAGATATTAAAGCTATGGCATTAGTTGAGGGAGCAAGTACTCTAACTCAACAATTAGTAAAAACTATGGTTTTAACTAGAGAGAAAAAATTAATAAGAAAATTAAAAGAAGTCATGTTATCTCTTCGCTTAGAATCACTTTTAACAAAAGAAGAAATTTTAGAAAGATATTTAAATCAAGTTTACTTTGGTCATGGATATTATGGTATTAAAACAGCTTCACTTGGTTATTTTCGGAAAGAATTAGACCAATTAAATTTAAAAGAGATAGCTATGCTTGTGGGACTGCCAAGAGCTCCAAGTTTTTATGATCCAACTAGAAACCTAAAATATTCACTTATTAGAGCTAACCAAGTTATAAATAGATTAAAAAAACTTGGTTGGATAAATGATACGGAGTATGAAATTGCCATAAACTATATACCAATAGTTTATGATGATACATTATCAAAAAATAAAGCGCCATATATTTTAGATACAGCAATCAGTGAATTAAAAAATGATGTTGAAGACTTAAAAACTGGTGGTTATAAAATTGGATTAACTATAGATGCCCAAGCACAAAGCATTGCAAAAGAAGCACTCCAATATGGGTACGATAGAATCATAAGAAGAGATAGAAATTATGACACAAATGCAAGTACTACAAAAACTTTAAATGGCGCAATAATTGTATTAGAAAATAATACGGGTGCAATATTATCAATGGTAGGAGGAGTTAATTATAAAACTTCTTCTTTTAATCGAGCAAGACAAAGTATACGGCAGCCTGGAAGTGCAATTAAACCATTTATATATCAAGTAGCATTAAATCTTGGTTATTCAACTGCTAGTAATCTAATTGATATCTCACGAACTTATAAATATAACACATCGGATAATGAAGAAAAAGTCTGGGAACCAGAGAACTACGAAAAAAACTTGAAAGGCTTAATCTCATTGAGATATGCTTTAGTTCATTCAAGAAATCTTGCTACAATTAATTTAGTAACAGATATAGGAATTGATATTTTATATAAAGAATTAGAAAGATATCAATTTAAAAATATTCCATTTGACTTATCTATTACACTAGGAAGTTTTGGGATATCTCCACTTGATTTAAGTGAAAAGTATACTATCCTTTCTAACAATGGAATTATGGTGAAACCTTACTTAATAGCTAGTATGCAAAATAGATATGGTCAAAAGGTAGTATTTAAAAAAGAAGAAAATTATATTATGTCACCTTCACAAACATATTTAATTACTTCTATTCTAAAAGATGTAGTCGAAAAAGGTACAGGAAGAAATGCAAGAGTAAATAATATTGAGATAGTTGGTAAAACAGGTACAACAAATAATAACATTGATGCATGGTTCTGTGGATATTCACCCTCACTTCAAACTATTGTTTGGTATGGAAATGACGATAATAAACCAATGGGTAAAAGAGAAACTGGGGGAAGAACAGCTGCTCCTGCATTTGCTTATTTTTATAGAAACTGGTTAAAACTACATCCTGAAATAAAAAGAAAATTTATACAACCAGATGATGTTTTTACTCTAAAATTCAATAATCAAGATGAAGTTTTTACTGAAATATCAGATATACCAAAAAATGAATTAAATATGGACATACAAACAGAACACTTAAAACACAAAAATATATTATTTTAATACATTTCCCTCATGTAACCAAACTGTAATTTATGTTGTTTATAATTCTTTAATCTAAAAAAAGGAATTTAAAAATGACTATGAAAAAAACAGCTATTGCACTTTTTGCTGCATCTGCATTAACAGTAAGCTTAAGTGCTAGAGATCAAATTAAGATTGTTGGATCATCAACAGTATATCCATTTTCATCAGCAGTTGCTGAAGAATTAGGTGCTACAACAAATTTTTCTACTCCTGTAGTTGAATCAACTGGTTCAGGTGGGGGTATGAAATTATTTTGTGCTGGTAATGATATGAATACTCCAGATATTACAAATGCATCAAGAAGAATGAAAGCAACAGAATTCGAACTTTGTGAACAAAATGGTGTAACTGATATTAC
>JBLHPD010000335.1:0-3755 GCA_047624165.1 Clostridium sp.
TTTTGAAACTTCTATTTTAACTGTAGAAACTTCCTCAACATGCTTAGTTTTATTTTCATCTTTCTCCTTTTGATATTCCTCAATTCCATATGTACTAACATTTTTAGTTACTGATTTTTGAATAAGATACTTTAGAGGTTTAATTGAAGTGTCCTTTGTAATTTTAATATAAAACCAAGTCGATACCCTATACATACTTACTAAACACTCTAGAGCTTTTTCTTTGTCCTCATATATAATATGATTTGCTTTATTTCCAATTCTTCTTACAATATCAAATAAATCAGGAATAGCCTTATTTATTCCAGTATTCCTTAATAGCTTAATCTTATCATCTTGACTCGCATACTTATCTACATCTACTTTTAATGCCGCTAAAACTAAATCTATTATTTGTTCCCCAAACATACGCATTTTAACATAGTTGCATTATTATCTGTATTATAATAACTTTCTGCTTGTTTACCCAACTTTGCAAGCATCGTCCATTTTTTATTTAAAAATTCAAAATTTGACATATTCATCCCCCCAATAATTTGAAATCTCGTATAATACTATTATGGCCTTTTATTCCAATTATTTCAATGATTTATGTATAATAAGGTCACTACCTAATCTGGATCTCTTTAATATAACATGCTTATACTCACTACTTTCAATATTTCCTCTTAGTTTGTTTTCAAAATCTAAACTAACTCCCATTATTTTCGTCCCCCATCTTTATTAACTTTTTCTGAACGTTTTTTATATTTTCTAAAAAGTCTATTTCGCTTTCTGTATTTCCAATTCTCTTTTAGAAAAGTTCAATAAAAAAATAATAAGGTACTATTTACTCTCTTCAATGATCCTAATGTATTTATATAAACATGTCCTGGATATGTCGCATATTCTAGCACATTCACTCTTATTTATTTTGCCATTCTTTAATAGATTATAAGATTTTACTACTACAACTGGAATATCTTCTATTGTAGTTTTAGGCCTACCTAATAACTTCCCTTTAGTTTTAGCATTAGCCAAACCACTTTTAACTCTTTGGCTTATCATATTACGTTCTATCTCTGAGAACACACCCATCATTTTTAGCATTCCTTCAGTCATTGGATCTAATTCTTTTATACAATTTACAATAAAATTCCCTAACGCTAATTTAATTTTTTTGATTTTAGCTAATTCTATAATTTCACATAATTGTTTGGTGCTTCTGGTTATTCTGCTAACCTCTGTTGCTATTATAGTGTCGCCCTCTGTAACTTTATCTAATAGCTTATTAAATTCTATTCTGTCTATTTTAGTGCCACTTGCATATTCCAGGTATATATTCTTAACAGTAACCCCTACTGCCTTTAATTCTCTTGTCTGCCTTGTTATATCCTGTTTAATATTATCTGTGCTACATCTCGCATATCCATATAACATATATCCCAACCCTTTCAACTACACTCTCATTATGTAGTATGCCTTTTATACGAAACTGTATACAAAATGGTGTAAATATTTTCAACTATATATTTTAAGATAAAAGTATCTTCTAACCCTTATAAATGTAATTCAAATTAATAACCGCTGAAGTATTTAAAGTGTAGTAGAAAACAAAAATATTTTTAAGATACTAGTAAGTTAGGACTATGATATGTTTTTTTACTCACTCTAAGGAATTTACAATAATTTATTGTATAATATAGTTAATAAGTTGTTTCGTCTTGGTAAAATATGACGACGCAAAGATTTATCACTTAGACATAGATTTAATTAAGTCACACTTGTAAATTATTGTATCTTTATCAATTTGATTACGTATATACAAGTAGATAAGTTAATACAATTCAACTTTTTCTTATTCTTACTATTATAAAGTGGTGGAATAGTAGAAAATGCAATTTTAATAATCATTAAGGAGGACAATAATGAGGAAAAAGGTATGGATTTCTGGTTGTATAATATTAATAATATGCTTGGTTATCGCAACGCAAGTATTCAAACCAACCACTATTAGCAATAAAACAAAGAGTCAAATAGAAAATAATATAAGTTTATATTTAGTAAATAATAAAAACTTTAATTCTGAAATTCCAGAAAATATAGATATAAAATTTGATAAGAAGGCAGATATTTATATAGTAACCGTTACATTTGAAAATACATCTAAAAAAATGAGCATATTTGTTTCCAAGGATAGTACGATTTTAAATACATCTAATAATTAGGCAAAAGCTTATGTCACAACAGTTAAATATGACGCATTAAATTATAAATTAATGGGGGTGTTAGTATGTTAATATGTCCAAAATGTAAATGTGAATATCAAGAGGGAAATACAATTTGCAATGACTGTGAATGTGAGTTAATTGAAATACCCGAAGTTGTTGAAGAAGATATGCTTGTTAAGAAGGATTTAAAAACAAACGAATTTATTGTAAAATTATTAATTTTTGGTGTTGTTTTTGTTATAGGAATTATAATTTTAATGAGTAGCATAAAGTTAGGTGATAATGAACTATCAAATATTATGAAGACTAATGGAGGTAGTATGGATACCAATAAGTATTTGATTTATTTAGAACAATCTATAATAAATTACAGAATAATAGGTTCAATATTATCATTATTAGGTGGACTTGGTGTACTAATAACTACAAATGTTAAATCATAATATTCTTTTAATGTGTCACAATCGACTAAGGGCAATAGCCCTTTTTTAATGCTATTTTCTAGGAGGTTATTTTTACATTAGTCGTTGCCGTACCCCCACCATTTCTTTTGTGATTAAAACTGCATTTGGAAATCGCTCTCCGCAAAAATCAATAAACGGAGGCACCGAGGATTTATAAGTTGCAACAGCATATCCTACGCTTTCGCGGAAGCCAATTAATTTTTGAAAATCCGATTGGAGATCTTTCTTAAATGTCATGATTTAACACCTCCGCTCGCTGGTAAATCAGATGTTGCAGAATGTGCGTTTTTATAAATACCATTTCTTATTGGTACATCAGAAAAATCCATTGCGCAGAATGCAACCTGTGTACGATTGTAGGAAAGATATGGTTTATCCTCATTAATATTTTTATGACCAAGCATTTGTGAGATTATTGTAAGCGGGACTTCGGACAGTGATAATTCTGTCGCAAATGCTCTACGTAAACTATGAAATGATCGCATAGGTTTCTTAATCACACCAGATACTACACTATATTTATCTATGATGGAATCTAATCCCGCAGTGTCTGAAAAAGGTTTTGCTGGTCCTTTCGTTGTAAGAAAAATCTGTGGATAATCTGAAACTGGGCGAGCATTAAGATGTAATCTGCCACAGCGTTCATTACTTTTCCGTTCAGTGGAAGTTTTATTGGTTCTTTTGTTTTGCTTTGTATTACCGAAACTTCCCCTTTGTTCCAATCGATATCTGTGAATTTCAAATTTCTAATATCAATACCTCTCAGACCTGTTTCAAATGCTAAAAGTAGAATAGCATTATCTCGGATACCAATCAGAGTTTCAAAATCAATTACTGATATAATTTTAGATATTTCTTCTTGCGAATATGCTGGAATAAGTTTGACAGGTGCTGTTTTTAAAGTAAGCATGGAAAGATCAGCTTTTAATTCAGCAATACCGTTTTCTTTGAGAAAAGCTGATAAATATTTTAGTGCACGTAATGTTCGTCCCATGCTGCCTTTGTTGCTTTCTGAAACAACTGATAGGAAATTGAAGAAGTTAGTATCAGATATGTTGCAATCCTTAATCTCAAGATTTTC
>JBLHPD010000336.1:0-3722 GCA_047624165.1 Clostridium sp.
TATTATATATAATTTTAAAATAATTAGGCTTCGTTCTTAATTTAAAAATATTTCTCATTAAATAAAAATTAGAATATTCGTAAAAAAACATTTGTTTTTTAGTTGGCTCAATCATTGAAAACATTGGTTCGTAATTACGGTTGTACAACCTATAGTTAATTAAGCTTTCATTGTATTTATTCTTAATAGATTGCGGTAATATTTTATTTTTTTCTTTATAGATCCAGACTCTAAACTCATAGGATGATAGTTTGAATCTGAAAACCTTTGCTTTGTTTTTTGATCTTGTTGCACTTGAAGGTGAAAGTCGATAAACTGACAAAACTTCATCTATATAACCAAATTTTGATACTGATGATAATAAAATCCACAAAGGAATATCACCCATTAAAAACTTATTTTGATAAGTTTTTAATTGCTCTTGAATTTGAAAATATAAACTTGCTCTAAATAAAGAAGTTGCTGTTCTGACTTTATAATCACCCGAAAGGATTCTATCAAATAATACATTATCATCTTCTTTATAATCGTGGTTAAATCCATTCTTTTGATTTAAAGATAAGACCACTTTATTTTTGTTTTCATACTTCATATTACAATCACCATGTACTAGTCCGAAGTCATTATTAGCCTCCAAAAAATCCACCTGCTTCTGAAGTTTTAAAGAATCGATCCAGTAATCGTCGCCCTCACATAAAGCAATATATTTACCTTGAGATTCTTTCAACGTAGAAAAAAAATTAGGCATCGCACCTATATTTTTTTCATGCTTTATATTCTTAATCCAAGATGATTTGGGATGTGTTTGTAAAATCTCTTGAATAATCTCATCTGTTTTATCAGGTGAGCAATCATTAGCAATAATAAGTTCTACATCAAAATCACAATGCTGCATCAAGACTCCTTCTATTGCTTGCTTAATATAGCTTTCATGACCATAAGTTATCATGATTACACTAACAACAATTCGATTCTTCCTCATTTAATTTTTGTATAATGATTTAACCAATGAGAGTACCATTCGCTGATACTTTCAGGAACTCTTGATTCATAACCTAATAATTTTTTCATTTCTGGATTGAAGGTGTCGTACTTTTCATTGCCAATTGCTCTAGGATAATCTAATAGTTGCTTATAATATGGTAAAGAAAATGTAATAGGAATAGCTCTACGAACATCACCTGTTTTATTAACTCCTGATGTATGAAAAAGGTTTGAATTCCAAATAATAACATCTCCTGCCTTAACTGCTGCAGAAACAGAATTGTTTTTTAACTCGTCTAATGAAGGCTTACTTTCTTCTAAATGAGTATTAGGATATAACAAAGTAGCTCTGTTTTCTATTGTAAAATCATCTAGCACAACCAACATATTCAATAAAATCAGAGCTGTAAGTGAATTTAAAATACATGAAGTTTTGAAATAACTTCCCTCAATTAAAGTTATCAAATCTATGTCGACTAAGTATTGTAAAGAATCGAAGAGCAATGGATTACCTACTAATGCATTCATTGCCAGACCTTCACATGTAATCGGGTTTCTATTTTCTCTTCTTAACAATTCTAGGCCTTTAAATGTTTTTGGCAAAGCATTATTAATTTTAGATATCCAACTCTTCTATATTTTTTTCTCGAACTTATAAAATTCTTTGATTTCTAACTCTTTTATCATTTTCTCTATTTGTTAATTATTTCAAAAACTTTTCGTCTAAATTTCTAGACCTTATTATTCTTCCTGGATTTCCATAGATAAGGACATTGTCAGGGACATCCTTTGTAATTAGTGAAGCTGCTCCTATAATTGAGTTCTCTCCTATTGTAACTCTATCAAAAATAGTTGCATTTAGAGCTATTGCTGACAACATTCCAATTTTAACTTTACCCCCTAGCACTACTCCCGCAGAAACACTAGAGTAATCACATATATAACAATCATGCTCAATATTACATCGAGTGAAGTAATTAGTAAAATTACCTAAATAAGCCCCTGTATTGACAATAACACCTGCCATAGCCAAAATACCCTGTCCCATAACTACATCTTTACCAATAATCACAGACGGATGTATTGCGTTTGGCCAATTCATATTAGGAACTAACCTGGAAACTTCTTCATGTACCATTTTTCTGCTCCAATTGTCACCAATCGTTATAACACAGCCCTCAATATTATATTCCTTTATAAGGTCTATAATATTTTCTTGTCTGCCAATAATTTTATAATTGAACAACGAGGTATTTACAGATTGCTTACTATCAATAATTCCGACAATATTATGAACATTCTGCTTTTCTATTATATCTATTGAATAAGGTAATTGGGTACCTCCACCTATCAATGCTATATTCATAACTAATTATTTTGAACTCTTAGTAGCAATCGACAAATTAAATCCACCTCTTCTAATGTTAAATCGTGAAATAAGGGTAGACACATTACTCTTTTGGCGATGTCTTCTGTAATCAGCATTTCTACTGAGTCTACATATGGTAATACCTTTGACAAAGAAGGATAAAAATAGCGTCGCACGAATATTTCATTTGATTTTAGCGACTCCATGCACTTATGTAGTAATTCTTCGCTCTCAACTACTATAGGGTAATACGCATAATTTAAACTCCCTTGCTTATGACAGACTGGTTTAATCCCTTTAAATCCTTTTAACTTTTCATCATAACGCTCCGTGATTCTTTTCCTATTGTCATGAATTTCCTCAATATGTCCTAAATTGACCAATCCCATAGCAGCATGAAATTCTGAGTTTTTAGCATTCAAACCCAACTCCGCGAAAGCTTCTGGCCCATTAAAACCAAAGTTCCGCATGTAAGCGATTTTTTTAAGCAAAACGGGATCCTTAGTTATTATTATTCCTCCTTCGATAGAATGATATAGTTTGGTCGCATGAAGACTACAAATAGAAATGTCACCATAATCAAAAATAGACTTACCATTTAGCTTTACACCAAAAGCATGTGCACCATCATAAATGACTTTAAGATTGTGTTTTTTGGCTATTTTCTCAATAGCTATCACATCACAAGGATTCCCGTACACATGAGTAGCTAATATCGCTGAAGTATTTTTAGTTATGGCTCCCTCAATTTTAGTGGCGTCAATATTTAGTGATTCTTTGTCAATGTCCACATATACTGGTTTGCATCCTTCCCAAACAATACTGCTTGTTGTTGCCACAAATGAAAAGGGAGTTGTAATTATCTCTCCTTTTAGGTCTAAAGCTTTTATTGCCATCTGCAAGCCTATAGTACCATTAGCAACAAATAGTAAATGATTTACTGCTAAATGTTCTTTTAATTTCATTTCAAGATCACTTGCTAATGGCCCCATGTTGGTCAACCATTGGCGTTTCCATATCCCTTGAAGGTATTTGTTGTATTCCTCTTGAGGAGGAAGAAAAGGTCTAGTTACTGGTATCATTTATTTTAATATAAGGTTTTTAATGTCTTTAATGCTTTCGAAATTAAATACATGGGCAACTATAAGGTATGTTATACCGCCACTTAAGCCGGCTACTAGCAACTGTGTTATATTATTATAGTCCTTTAATGCATTAGCAATAAAATAGGTTACTACCCCCATAACAATCGCAAATGCAAAAACCGGAGCAATGTCCTTAAGTTGTTGCGCCATACTATATTCTAACATTCTACCGGCATAATGTGTGTTAATTAATAAAGCCACTATAGAAAATAGTAATTGCCCCC
>JBLHPD010000337.1:0-3719 GCA_047624165.1 Clostridium sp.
ATTAGTATTCTAGGCTTAAACTTCTGTTTAAGCTTTTTAAGTTATTTATTTTATGGACGTTATTACTATGTAGCCATTAACATTGAAACAAAAGTTTCATCGTATGGATGTCCTGATTTAGCAATGGCAATTAATTTCAACTCCAAAAATTTCCTTATATTTATTCATAAGAACTGATTAATGAAAGAATAACCTACTTGACTCACAACAACTTGAAATCGAGACCTAGGTCTCACAGAACCTGCCTGCGGCAGGCAGGCTGAACGTGATTTATAGTAGAAAAGAGAGCCAATTATCAATGTTGTCCAAGTCAAAAGCTTCACCGTGTATATTAACCTTAATTCTCTCTTTTATTCTTTCTGATTAATTGCTTAAATTTATAAAATGTAAACTTAAGACGTGTATAATTCATTGCTAGTTCTCGCCTACTTACAAAAGTCCACCCTTCGACTGCGCTCAGGTACCAACGTATTTTCTATTCAGTTTGAATTCACTAAATTAGTTGTCAAGTCAACAGAACGAAATCATAGCCTAGACCCTTGCCAACAAAACGTGAACATCAAAAGCAAGGACTAATATTCATTTGTAATCTTAATATTGTTAAATGAAAAGAGGAAATAAAAAAGAGTGGGTTGAGAAAGGATACAAAATGGTTTCTGAAAGTAGTTTTACAGATGTAAACATTGAATCTATTTCACGAGCTGTAAACAAAAACAAATCATCCTTTTATAATTATTTTGGAGATTGGGAAGGGTTTGAAGAAGAATTGTTAAATCATCATAAACTAAAAGCAAAACAATTTGGAGTAGATGTAAAGAAATGCCAGAATATCATTCCAGAAACGATAAACCTATTCATAGAGTATCAAATAGATGTTTTTTTTCATAAAAACCTCAGGATTAATAGAGAAAAGGCACATTATCAAAAATGTTTTGAATCTGTTCATGCGATTTTTAAAGAGGCTATTCTAGATAAATGGTCTACTTTCATACATTTAGAGGGGCAATATTTTCTTGCTACTAAATTTCTAAAGCTTATAAGTGAAAATTTTCTTCTTCAAATAACTGATGAAAATTACAATTATAGATGGATGGAAAACTATTTTTTAGAAATTTCAAAATTGCTTTTTGATTTAAACCCTCGGGTAGAAAAATAAATATTAAACGTTACCGTCTAAAGAAGTCAAATCTTAAATACTACTTTTATCATCTAATATAATTTTAGACTATGAGTATTACGTCAAACAATCTTAAGGTAATGGAGGTTATTCATCAAGTAATAAATGATCCAAGTTATAAAAAGGTATCACATGTTCCTCTACTCTCATTTTATCAAGTAGCATTAATTCTAATTGCCTATATAAGTGTTTTTGGTGGTATTAGCTTGTATCTTTATAGAGGAGTTTCTTTATGGTTCATTTATCCACTAATAATCTTTGGCTTTTACACTGCTTTTACTCCGTTTCATGATTCAACACATAGAGCTGTTTCTTCCAACAACTTATTAAATGATATTTTAGGTACTATTTCTGGTTTCTTACTTTTCCCAGTATCCAATACCCCTGGGTATCGTTATCTTCATTTGGCGCATCATAGATACGTTGGAGATAAAGATTTAGACCCAGATGAACCAATGGTTTATATTCCGACAAAATATTTTCCGCTAGGGTATTTATGTCTTCTTTTCCCAGATCTATATTGGATACATTGGTTATTGTTTAAAGCATGGAAAAGAACCCCAGTAAAGTCGAGAATTCACGTCCTCATTATGATTATAGGTAATATTATTTTTCATACAGCTTGGTTTATAAGTCCGTTTAGTTACCTCTATTTAATTTTGTTTTTTATTCCTAACAGACTAGCTATTGCATATACCACTCTTATATTTGCTCATAATCCTCACCCAGAAGGATTAAGTTGGAATAATCACCCATTTCAATCTACATTTATATTAAAAACAAATAAATATTTTCAATGGTCTTTGTATGGACAGAAACATCACCCAATGCATCATTTTCTTCCTCATATTCCTTGGTACAACTATTTTAAAGTATGGGACCTAGCTAATGGAACGTTTCAAAGACAAAACATTCCCGAAAAAGGATTATTCTCTAAACCTGATATAAAGTTTAAGGATAAAATACTTAAAGAATCCGCCAATAAAGAATCAAGTTTAATGGCAACTATAATCTCTATTGATGAAGTAACTAACAACATAAAAACTTTTGTATTTCAACCAGCTAATAATAAAACTATTCTACCTGAATTCACCGCAGGATCACATATCGATGTGTATTTACCAAGCGGTAAGGTTAGGTCTTATTCATGTGTAAATCCTCCCTATGAGAAAAACAAATATCAGATAGCTGTAAAACTTGAACCTTTTGGAAAGGGGGGGTCAAGAGAAATGCACGAGCAAGTTTCAGTTGGAGATATGCTAAAAATATCTTACCCTAAAAATAATTTTTTACTCTACGAGAATGCTAAGAAATATCTTCTAATTTCTGGAGGAATTGGCATTACCCCTTTACTATCTATGTCACATAGATTAACATATCTTGAAAAACACTTTGAGTTACATCTTTGCGCAAAAACTGAAGACGAAATACCCTTTAAATATGAATTAATGAATTGGACATTTGCTCCTAATGTGGAAATTCATTTAAACAAAAAAGGTAAATCCTCTATAGATATCAATAAAATTTTGGCAAGCCCAAATGAAGATATACTAATTTATATTTGTGGTCCTTTAGGGTTCAATAATTGGGTAAAAGAAACTGCTTTAGGAATAGGATGGAAAAAAAATCAAATAAAGATAGAGGCATTCTCTAGTAATAATAGTACTGAATTGTTAGTCCCAAAAGCATTCCAATTAATGCTCAAGAAACAAGATAAGTCTATTATGGTGAAACAAGATGAGACAATAATAGATGCGCTTCACCGAAATAATATAAACGTGCCTTACTCATGTCTTCAGGGAACTTGTGGCACATGTATTACTAGGGTAATAGACGGGGTAATAGACCACAGAGATGCCGTATTAAGTAGTGAAGAGAAAACGGAAAACAAAACAATGTGTATCTGTGTCTCCCGAGCAAAAGATAATAAATTAGTTATAGATTTATAAAAGGGAAATTGAAAACGTTTGTGTTCAAAGCATAATGTTGGAGTAAATTCCGGAACGAACTTTGGAATTAAAAACCATTGAAATCTGCATCACTAACCTTCAGGATTTGAGTTTTATGCAATACAAAATGCTTACTAATATACAAAGTTGGCAACACCGTATAAAATTAATTGCTGGTTTTAGCTTACTTTACGAAAGTCCTCGCGGATTTTCTTTATCAGTAATTATTTACTAAATTAGACGCTAAAACACGCAACAACTCATACACAAAGACGTTGATAGTAAATTTACTATGAAAAAAAGAATACACTTAAATAGAAAAATGAAAATAGTATTAATCTTACTTGGACTAATCCTTATAACTTTTGTCACTATTCAACTTTTTGCTATGAAGGGGCAAAGGAATATTGAAACGTATCCTTATACAGTCAATAAAAAATATGGCACATTTGAAATACGAAGATATGAAGCAACTTTATTTACTTCCGTCAAAACCTCTTCTAAAAAATACAAGGACGCATCAAGTAAGGGTTTCTCTATCTTAGCAGGATATATTTTTGGTAATAATGATAGGAACGAAAAAATATCGATGA
>JBLHPD010000338.1:0-3668 GCA_047624165.1 Clostridium sp.
AGGTACCAAAATTAAAATTAAGCTCTTCTTTTTATAATCTAAAGGATAAATACTTAAAACAAATAAGATAAGAATGGGCATGGAGTTAAACATAGTAATAAAATTAATATAAAGCCCCACATCTATTGATATATTAGGAAAGAAAATTAATAGTGGTACTTCACCCACTATTAATGCACGAACAGCTGTGAAAAAACAAAGAAGACTAAAAAGGAATGCGGTCTTATTTTTTCTTTGCAAAAGAAAGATCATAAAATAATAAACACCAAATATAAAAGCGCTACCAATAAATATCATCTGTATTACAAGAAGGATCATTTTTTTATGCTCTAAGTCCTGCTTGGACCCAAATATTAGATCTTCACGAAGTCCGCCTCTAACATAATCTAAATTAGATACCTGAATAATTAATTCCAGCTCCTTCTTGTCCTTTGGCAACTCTACAATGATTGGCTTATAGCCAGGTTCAAAATAAAAAATATCTTTTGATACATTTCCAATTTCTTCAATAAGCTGTCCATTAGCATAAAGCTTATAGGCTCTACATACGCCTTTAATGTTAAGGGCAGGATCCACAATAGTAGACGGATATTTTATAAACACCCGATATGTGGCAACTCCTTGTTCTAGATAAGTCTTCGTTCCCTCTCTTTTATCATACCAACTGCCCGGAACTTTCATAAATGTATCCATTTGTGGCTTATACTCAGAAGTAAAATCTTCCGGCGTCAATAATCTGTCCCAATAGAATTCCCATTTGCCATCTAACTTCACCCATTTATTCTGATTGAAATCAACCTTCGATAAATCCACCTTACCGTTATTAACCACATCTAAAACTGGTGAATACATCATCCTAATTGCTAAAAGTATAAAACCAATTATGACTATAATGAATATTATTCTCCAATTTGAACTGATTTTTTTTCCTACTTTTCTTTTATCCACTATTATAATCCTTCTCTTTCATCCTAAATTTGTATATGTTCAAACCATATACAATAACACATTATAATTATACATAAAAATACATTATTTTAACATCTTTTTTATAAAATCTTCATCTCATTCCCATTTTTTGAAAGGTGATAAACACCTTTCATTATTATCTTTAATTTTTATTTCCCCCTATTATTCGACAATGAGCTTTATAAAATCAAATTTATTATAGTCAAACAATCCCCTAGTGGTAATTTTAACTTCTGGTATTACTGGAAGTGACATAAAAGATAAACTTATAAAAGGATCATATTCTGATCGTACTCCAAAGTCTCTAGCAATTCTACTGAGCCTCTTTAGATGCTCTGCCACCATATAAGGAGTTTCAAAGGTCATTATCCCCCCAATTGGAAGACTTAGCTGCGCTATAACATTTCCACCTGACACCATAGCAATTCCTCCACCAATAGAAATAAGAGTATTAACTGCCACCGCCATGTCCTTATCATTATCTCCTACCACTATAACATTATGAGAATCATGAGCTATAGTTTGTGCTATTGAACAATTCTTTAAGCCTAACCCTTCTATAAATGAAGCAAAATGCACACCTGTATTATGATGTCTTTCAAATACTGCTATTTTTAATATATCTTTTTCCATAACTTTCTTTATATAGCCAAGTTCACTTTCTGTTTTTCTCTGCACCAATCTAGTTTTCAATGAGTTTGGAATTAACTTTATCACATTTACTGCTTTAGCCTTACTTTCAACTTTAAACATTTCACTGTTTATGAATTCCATATGCATGGAAGAGTTTATCTTTAAGTTTAAATGTTTTCTAACCTTTGATTCACTATACTCTTTACCATTTTTTATAACTTTTATTATATTTAGGCCCTTTAAGTCTTCAAATATCACTAAATCTGCTTTATACCCCGGAGCTATAGCACCTCTATCCGCGAGTCCATAGCACTTAGCTGCATTAAATGAAGCCATTATAAATGCCTTTATAGGATTAAGCCCTTGTTTTATAGCAATCCTAATGCAGTTATCTATAGATCCACTCTCTAATAGGTCGTCTATATGCCTATCATCAGTGCAAAATAAAAATCTTCCAAAATTATGATTATTAACAGCGGGAAGTATAGCTTTTAAATTTCGTGAAGCGGATCCTTCTCTGAGCATTACATACATTCCCCTACTAACTTTAAGTGTGGCATCCATGGCATTATCGCTTTCGTGATCAGTTCTTACACCAGAGCTTAAGTACGCATTTAACTCCCTATATGAAATACTCGGACAATGCCCGTCAATATGTTTATGCTTTGCAATATCTATCTTTTTCAGCATATCTGCATCCTTATTTATAACTGCGGACACATCCATAACTTCCCCGAGGCCAAGAACTCTATCATTATTGATTAATTTTCCCAAATCCTCTGCACTAAGAACGTGTCCACTATCCTCAAATTTTGTGGCTGGAACGCAAGATGGTAGCATAAAAAAAGTATCTATAGGCACATCTATACTATTTTCTAGCATAAATCTAATGCCATCCATTCCTTCTACATTAGCTATTTCATGTGGATCTGCTATTATCGTAGTTACACCTTTTTCAATTACCACCTCTGCAAACTGCCTCGGCATAACCATAGAGGATTCTATGTGTACATGTGCATCAATGAATCCTGGCGTCACATATAAATCTGAACAATCAATTTCCACTTCACCCTCATAATTACCAATTCCTATAATAGTATCTGCTACGATTGCAATATCCCCTTTATCTATAGTTTGAGTAAACACATTAATAAAATTTGCATTCTTTAGTACCAAATCTGATTTAGCCCTACCCATAGCAGCATCAATGTTTTTCTTAATCTGATCCATGCACTTTCCCCCCTCAAGTAATTTATAGTGAATTCGGAAACCCTTAAGCTCCCATATATCTCAATCCCGGAGGGATGATTTTTATTCCTCCCCCCAGAATTTCAAACAGAATATTTTTGAAATTTATTATATTTATTAAAGAAACACTTGACATAGTTAATAAAAAAATTTGAAAACTTCGCAATATGGTATTAATTACCAAATAGATTGTGAGGTGTTTTTTTATGTTAGGTATCTGGCGTTCACATGCTGAATATCAATTATTTCTTATCAACAATGTGTTACCATTTTATGTTAGTGCTAAACTCACTGTGGAGTTTTATTCTAAAGCCTTGAGCAAACTTTATATTCTTGATTTAGATATACTCAAAGCACTACTTAAGCCACGTTTTTCTACTACTGGCAAACCTTCAAATCAACAACCTGAGATATTTCGTTCTTTTATTTTAATGTCTGAACTCCACTTTAACAGCATTTCCAAGTGGATAAAATTTCTCAAAGCTACCCCTATTTTATCTTATACCATAGGTGTTTCTCCCAATAATGTTCCTGGTGTAGGCAGTCATTATGACTTTATTAATAGGTTGTGGCTTGAGAATCATGAAATTGAACAAAAACGTCAGGATGACCTTCATCCTTTTAAGACAAAGCCACGTAAAAAGTTTGGTAAAAACCAAAAACAGCCACCACGCCATCCTGGAATTATTAAAAAATTTGTTGATTTAGCACTTCAAGGTAAATCTTTCGAAAGCAGACCAGAAAGGCTGCTTCAACAAATTTTTGCCAAAGTTGCTGTAGAACCTTCCGCACATGCTGGTCTCCTTGGTGACACAACT
>JBLHPD010000339.1:0-3664 GCA_047624165.1 Clostridium sp.
AAACATCTCTAGCTACAATATCCGCATCAATAATGGTATGCCCCATCGATCTTAGCATATTAGTTACTGTACTCTTACCACTTCCTATACCCCCTGTTATCCCTACCTTTAGCATTTTTTTCTTCCACCACTTTTTTATAACGAGAATTGAAAACTTAAAATTATGAATTTGATATTCTATTCTCAATTTTTAACTACTTACTTTGCCTCATACCAAGTTTCTCCAATACTTATTTCTACTTCTAAAGGAACTAAAAGTTTAATAACATTTTCCATCTGATCCTTAACCAAATACTCAACCTTCTCAATCTCATCTTTATAAACATTTAATATTAATTCATCGTGTACTTGAAGTATTAAAGTGCTCTTAAGTCCTTCTTCCTTTAGTTTATCAAATACATTTACCATAGCTAGCTTAATGATATCCGCCGCACTTCCCTGTATAGGTGTGTTCATAGCAAGCCTTACACCAAATGCCTTTACCATTTTATTTGATGAGTTTATTTCTGGTATAAATCTACGTCTATTCAAAATTGTAGTAACACTATTATTTTCCTCAGCTTCAATAACTATATCTTTCATGTACTTTTTAACATTTGGATATCTTTCAAAATATGTTTCTATGTATATTTTAGCATCTTTTCTAGATACATTTATATCCTTAGCTAAGCTAAATTCTCCAATACCATATACTATTCCAAAGTTTACAGCTTTAGCATTGCTTCTCATATTTTTTGTAACTTCTTCTATAGGTACATTAAATACCTCAGACGCTGTTTTGGTATGAATATCACTATGATTAATGAAAGCTTCAATTAAATTATCATCCTTTGCTATATGTGCGAGTACTCTAAGCTCTATCTGCGAATAATCTGCAGACAAAATAACACACTGATCATTGTGTGGTATAAATACACGCCTAATAGCTCTACCCATTTCATTTCTTATAGGTATATTTTGCAAATTAGGTTCTGTACTTGAGAGCCTTCCCGTTGTTGTAACTGTTTGAGTAAAGTTTGAATGTATTCTACAATCTGTATCAATTACTGCTTGTAACCCTTCTATATACGTAGAAAAAATCTTTGTGAGGCCTCTATACCTAGTAATTTCTGCGATGATAGGATGTTTATCTGCTAGTGCCTCTAAAACTTCCGCATTAGTTGAATACCCTGTTTTCGTCTTCTTTATTACAGGTAAATCTAATTTTTCAAACAATATCTTGCCTAATTGTTTTGGCGATTTTACATTAAATTCTTCTCCAGCCAAATCAAAAATAGTACTTTCTAGCTTATCTATATCTGAGGCAAATTTTACGCCAAGTTCTGCTAATTTTTCTTTGTCTATTGTGAACCCTTCAGCCTCCATGTATGATATTGCTTCTGTTAATGGCTGTTCAACCTTATATAGAAGTTCTCCCATTTCATACTCTTTAATCTTAGTTTCTAATATTTCATAAAGTCTTTTTAGTAGCGCCACTTTATTAATTTCTTTTGAGTGACCTTCGCCCGCAATACTAATCCTAAGATTGGTATCCATAAGGGTTTCTAGGCTGTATTCTTTCTTAGCGGAATCTAGCAAATAAGCAGCAAGCTCCGTGTCAAATTGTACCCCTTGTAGTTTAATCCCTTTTTTATTGAAAGCAGCATAAGCATTTTTCACAGCATGAGTCACTTTTTTAATATCTTTACTCTCAAGTATAGTTTTTAAACAATTTATAGTTTTCTCTTCATCTTCTTTATATAAATCATCAACTTTAATAAGATAATTTTTTTCTTTATAATTTATGTATATGTTATCCACAGACATTTTAGAAAACACATTTTCAAAGGCTATATCAAAAATTATATAAATAGTATCTTTAATTTCCAGTGACAGCTCCTCAAAAAGTGATACCTTATCTACCACTGTAAAATCTGCAGAAAATAATTCTTCAGTTGAATCCTGATCATCTGGTATTCTAGCTATTAAAGATTTAAATTGTAATTTATGAAATAAATCTTTTACAGCGCGTACATCATATTTTTCTTTAGATTTAATTGAATCTAAATCCATCTCCATAGGCACACATGTAATAATAGTTGCTAATTTCTTACTGAAAATAGCCTGTTCACTATAAGTTGTTAAATTTTCAACAAGCTTCTTACCACTAACCTTATCAATATTCATAAGAAGATTTTCTATACTCTTATACTCTTTGATAAGCTTATAAGCAGTTTTTTCACCAATTCCCGGCACTCCTGGAATATTATCCGAGGCGTCTCCCATTAACCCTTTTACATCTATAAATTCAGTAGGAGTTACTCCTAAATCCTCAATTATGCGGTTTCTATCATATATTTCTTTTTCTGACATCCCTTTTTTATTTATTACAATTTTAACATTATCCGTGGCAAGTTGAAGTGCATCTCTGTCTCCTGTTACTATAAAGACTTCAAGTCCCTCTTTCTCTGCAAATACAGACAATGTTCCTATTAAATCATCTGCCTCAAATCCATCTAATTCAAAAATATCTATAGCCATTTTCTCTAAAAGTTCCCTAACTATAGCGAACTGTCCTTGTAGCTCCTCAGGCATTTTTTTTCTACCTGCTTTATAATCTTTATATTCTTCATGACGAAAAGTAGGTGCCTTCCTATCAAATGTAGTAACAATATAATCTGGCTCAAACTCTTCCTTCATCTTTAATAGCATACCTGTAAAACCATAAACTGCATTAGTATATATTCCATCCGAATTTGTTAGAGCTGGTAATGCATAAAATGCTCTATACATAAGACTATGACCATCTAAAATTAATAATCTTTCCTTAGATATAATAAACCCCTTCTTTCTACTAATTCCACTGTGTTCTATTTTATAATATACTGCATTAATAAATTTATCAACTTCCTAGTACCGTGTATTTCTTATATCTCCTGCTTCGTATTTAAAAAAGCAAACTAAATCACAATTAACCTATCATACTACTCCGATATTATCATTCATTTAATTATAACAGTTTATCCAGTATTATATCAATAATATGCCCTAAAACCTAACAAACTTCCTCTAAAGTTCTATAAATAAAAAAGACCTAGAAAATATTCCAAATCTTTAAAATTCACTATAGAAACTAACTAAGCTACTTTTTAAAATATACTTAAATCGAGCTCCTTAGACAATTCTTCTAAAACCTTTATACCACCAATACTATTACCTTTTTCATCGAGTGATGGTCCAATTACTCCAATACCCATTCTTCTGGGCACCGCTGCCATTATTCCTCCACCTACACCACTTTTCCCAGGTATTCCAATATGTACTGCAAAATCACCTGAACCATCATACATACCACAAGTAACCATTATAGTTTTAATTATTCTAGCGGCTTCTCTAGATATAACTCTTTCATCATTAGGAACTATAACACCACCGTTCGCAAGCATTGCTCCTATTCTTGCTATATCCCTACAATTCACCTCCAAAGAGCACTGCCTAAAGTATACATCTAAAACTTCTTCCACATCACCCTCTATAACGCTTGTACTCTTCATAAAATGTTACTACTCAGGCATTCCCAATAGGAAATGCCTGTGATAATATAAAGCGATGGTCGTAAACACCTCATGTCTAAAAAAGGGCTCAATAAATTAAAGGAAGCCAATAGGCGCTCCCCCTATATAAA
>JBLHPD010000340.1:0-3616 GCA_047624165.1 Clostridium sp.
AATCATGAAATTGAAGGCATAGTCACAATAAACAATTTACTTAAGGTGGTGAGTGATGGTGACAGCAGCTCAATATAAACATTCTAAGGAATACGTAAAAAATATTGTCCTAATTTTAGTTTTAATAGCTATTGGTATTATCTTAAGTATCTATGTTGTTGAAAACCCTCAAGATAGTTTAGTTTCGAGGATAGTTAGTTATAATAAGATTTCTGTTTTATTAAAACAACATCTTTATATTGTTGGAGTATCAAGTGGATTGGCTATAGTGACAGCAGTTCCAATAGGTATACTTCTTACTAGAAATAAGTTTAGAAAATGGACTTCTAGAGTAGTGAGTATTGTAAATGTTGGGCAAACGATTCCAAGCTTAGCTATTGTAGCCTTGCTTGTTGGTACATTAGGAGTGGGAGCTAAAACAGCTATTGTGGCGTTGTGGGTATATTCGCTTTTACCTATTTTAAGCAATACATTAATTGGTATTGGAGAAGTAGATAAAGCCATTATTGAGGCGGCAAATGGAGTAGGAATGAAGGCAAGCCATGTTTTGACGAAGGTGGAAATCCCACTAGCTATGCCAATGATAATAGCTGGCATTAGAACAGCTATTACTATTAATATTGCGTCAGCCATACTAGCAGCGTTTGTTGGTGGCGGTGGTCTAGGTGATTTGATAATTGCTGGAAATAATGTTAGTCGTACGCAAGTACTTGTGTTAGGAGCAGCGCTCCCAGTACTTATGGCACTTATAGCGGATTCTATATTTGGAATCATCGAACAAAAAATAAAAGTATAAAAAGGAGAAGTGAAGATATTATGAATAAAACTAGTAGAAAGTTTATAACAATGGGTATTGTACTCGGAATGGTAATTACGACATTAACAGGATGTGGATCAAAGAAAGCTACAATTAGTGTGGGTTCAAAAGAATTTACAGAGCAATTATTGCTGGGTCAAATAACTATATTAGCGTTAGAGGATGCAGGATACAAAGTTGAAGATAATACAGGGATTGCAGGTTCAGATAAAGTAAGGAGTGCTCTGGTAAATGATGAAATTGATGTTTATTGGGAATACACGGGAACTGGATGGCAATCACATTTACAACATGATAAGCCTTTGACAGATTCAAAGGATTGCTATGATAAAGTAAAAGCGGAAGATGCAGAAAAAAATGGTATTGACTGGCTAAATTATGCAAATTTCAATAATACCTACACAATTATGATGAGAAAAGCACAAGCTAATGAATTGAAAATTAAAACATTAAGTGAGTTAAGTGCTTATATTAAAGCTAATCCCGGTAAATTGAATTTTGCAGCAGATCATGAATTTTCAGCTAGAGCGGATGGATTACCTGGATTAGAAACGACATATGGATTTAAGATGAAGGAAGCTAATCTCTTAGTTATGGACATGGGTATTATTTATAAGTCACTAAAAGAAAACCAAGCTGATATTGGTGACGGATTTGCAACAGATGGAAGAATCAAAGCTTTTGACTTGGTTAGTATTGAAGATGATCTAGCATTCTTCCCAGTTTATAATCCTGCCCCAACTCTTAAAGCTGAGTTTGTTAAAGAAAATCCTGAAGTTGTAGAGATTTTAAATAAAGTTGCTGCAAAACTAACTAATGAAAATATAACACAAATGAATTATCTAGTAGATATTGAACAAAAAGAGACAAAGACTGTTGCAAAAGAATGGATGCAATCAGAAGGATTAATTAAGTAATAGGTGTCCTTAAGCATCTTAATTTGCAGCAATTATGAAAACAAAAATAATTAAAGAAGTAAAAAAGGTTATCTTACAAAACTGTAAGATAACCTTTTTGTTTGTAAGCAAAGTGATATGGAGTGCACGTGGCGCGAGCGGTATAATATGTCTATAGTGATGAGAAAACAAGAAAAAGGGAGAGATATAAATGGAAGTTTTAAAGGTTAAAAATTTAACTAAAACTTATGGAAAAGGTGAAAATGAGGTAGAGGCACTTAAAAATATAAATTTATCAGTACATAAGGGAGAGTTTGTGGCAATTGTAGGAGCATCAGGCTCTGGTAAGAGTACACTTCTTCATTTACTGGGAGGACTCGATAGGCCTACATCTGGAAATGTGGTTATTGATGGAGAAAGCATATATGATTATAAGGAAGAAAAACTTGCAGTGTTTAGAAGAAGGAAAATAGGTTTTGTATTTCAGTTTTACAACCTATTACCTATTTTAGATGTAGAAGAAAATATAGCACTTCCAGCATTATTAGATAATGATAAGGTAGATAAAGTTTATTTAGAAGAGCTCATTAAAATACTCGGATTAAGCGCAAGGAAAAAGCATCTTCCTTCAGAGTTATCAGGAGGACAACAGCAAAGAGTATCAATAGGTAGAGCAGTGTTTAATAAGCCATCAATAATACTTGCAGATGAACCTACAGGAAATCTTGATACTAAAAATTCAAAGGATGTTATAGAATTATTAAAGTTTACAGCTAAAAAATATAATCAGACATTAATACTCATAACTCATGATGTTAATATAGCAGCTATGGCAGATAGAGTTATAACAATTGAAGATGGTGAAATAATTTCTGATAAGCATTTGAAAGTAAGCTAGGGGGGCGAATAAAAGATGATAACGAGTTATAAAAAGCTAACAGGGAAATATTTAAAGCGAAATAAGAAAAGAACAATGCTTACTATTATAGGAATAATGTTATCAGTTGCTCTTATATCAACAATAGGACTTTTCTTTAAAGGGATTCAGGATGCACAGATACAAGATGCTAAAAACAGTGGAGGTTCCTTCCATCTAGCATTTTTGAAAACGGATGAAAAACTAATTTCTAAAGTGGTTAATAATCCCAAAGTATCTAGGAGTGGATTCTACAATATAAGTAAGGAGGTAAAGATAGGTGATAAATTAGTTGTTAACATAATAACCGCAACGGATAAGGCCTTAGAACTTTTTCCTTATAATGCCAAGGTGGGCAAATTACCAGAAAATGAAAATGAAGTAGCCATGGAAAAATGGATATTGCCATATATTGAAAAGGATGTTCATGTAGGAAGTAAAATTAATGTTAATAATAAGGAATGTACTCTTGTAGGAATACTGGAGGATAATGTACAAAATCAGATAGATGGTAAAGGACTTATTTTATCTAAAAATAATAATATTGACAAAAAAACTGCATCACTACTAGTTGAAATAAGTTCGAAAACAAATTTGAAAACTGCAGTAGTCGAGTTAAAGCAATTAGGCGTGAAGGATTCTGTTATGGAAAATACCTATTTGCTACAAATGCAGGGAGCAGGCGATTCTAGTTCTGGTTTTGAAGGTTTATATGAAGCTCTCGCAATAATAATTGGGATAATTGTAATTTCAACTATAGCAGTAATATATAATTCATTTCAAATAAGCGTTGTAGAGCGGATTAAACAGTTTGGACTTTTAAGGGCAGTGGGAACAACTCCAAGTCAAATTAGAAAAATTGTCCTAAGAGAGGCAACAATACTCGCTGTAATAGCGATTCCACTAGGACTTGTATGTGGCATTATAGCCATATTTGGAATAAGTGTTGCATTTAAATTAATTGGTATGGACTCAGTTATGCCAATG
>JBLHPD010000341.1:0-3577 GCA_047624165.1 Clostridium sp.
ATAAATTCCCATTTAAGAAAACTCGCTGATTTATGTTTTGTCCGACATGTTACATGTTCAAAACTCTCTAGGTTTATGATAGCTTAATTGCTAGTTTTCATTATATGAGGTTTTGTTATGACTTTTAAATATATGCTCACTCATTCCATATTGTACTGTATGGTTTCTTGAACTGTTGCCGACCGACCCAAGGGTACGGGGAAATCTTTTCGATTATAGTGCACTAGAAAAAAATGTAGCCGAACTTCATAAGTTATCTATTACAGATAATTTGACTAACATTTACAATAGACGTTACTTTTTTGAAGTATCTCAAAATTTAATTCTAATTGCGGTAAGGGAGAAAAAGCCTCTATCGCTTTTAATGCTCGATATAGACCATTTTAAAAATATAAATGATACTTTCGGACATCAAGTAGGAGATTTTATTTTAATTGATGCTGTAAGGGAGATAGAAAAAATCATGCGTGAAAGTGATATCTTTTCTCGTGTTGGTGGCGAAGAGTTTACAGTTTTACTCAATGATACATTAATCGATGGAGCAAGAAACATCGCAGAAAAAATACGTACTTCTATTGAAAACAAAGAATTTATTTATAGCAATACAGAAATCAAGATAACTGTAAGTGTAGGTATAGCGCAAATAGATGAAAACAATAATTCCATAGAAAAGCTTTATAAACAAGCAGATAAACAACTTTATAAAGCTAAGCATAATGGAAGGAATAGAGTTTTTTAAATATTATATTTTTTTATCATGTAGTATATTTTCTAAAATTCCACTAATTATTTATATCGTTAGAGATTGTATTAATAGATCTACTAATATTTTCAGTAGATCTATTAGTAGCGGAACCTACTTCTTTGGAAACTGATTTAGTTATATCATTCATCTCATTAGAGATAGTTTTAGTTGCATTTTTTAAATTTGAAGAGGATTGATTTAATGATCTACTCACATTTTTAGAAGTCTTTGTAGCGGCAGTTTTACTTTTATCAGAAATAGTCTCGAATGAATCCTCTGTATTGCTAGACAGTGATTCCGTCGCATCATTAAGATTTTTATTCATTTTATTTGTAGAACTACTCAAGTCACTTGAACTTGAACTTATGTTATCTTTGAAATTTTCAGTAGCTGAGATTGATTTGCCTTTTAGTTTTGCACTTGATTTAGATATATTTTTGTTCACATCTTTGGTAATTTCAATTGTACCGTCTCTTAGCTCTTTGGATGTATCAAATATATTAGACTCAGCCTTATTTATTGCAGTCACTTGAATAGTTTTTATATCTTTAGAAAGTTCAACGACAGTCTCTTTGGTGTCTGCACTTGCTTCAATGGTAGCTTTTTCAGTATCTAAAGATACATCTACAGTTGAATCTACACTCGATTGGGTAGCCTTATTGGCTTCACTTGACATCGAGGTCATACCTTCTGTCATGTCCTTGAACAATCCATTTAAACTAAAATCGGCTACCAGGCTAGTAGACAAAGACAATGTAATCACGGTGCTCACAATTATTTTTCTTTTCATCTCATTTCCTTATATATGTTTATATTGTAAAATTATATTCATTCTAGAGCTGAATTATAACTATATAAATATAGATTTTAATTAAATACTTATAGTTTTATTACATATTAAGATATAAAAATTGGAATAGTGCGTTTATGATAAGTGATAATTTGACAACTATTAAAGTCTATTTTATTAACTCAGAATTAAAATTAATCTTCTCTGCTTTTTCAAACATAGCGGTGTTTACGTGGATATCATGACTACTTTACTATGTTAATATGTGTCTGCAGTCATAATACGGTCATAATTTTTGATTCTTAAATTTAATCTATATGGATATTGAGAGATTCGAAAAAACCTATCTTTAATATTAGAATTAGCGTCTATTATTTAATATATTATAGTTATTACAACCTAATTGATTTCCATCATTACAAGATTTTTGAAATAATTTTTTTGCCTTTTGTACATTTGTTCTTACACCAAATCCACTCGCATAAAAAACTCCAAGATTGTAACAACTTAGCGTATTCCCACCTTATAGATGATGCACAGCTTTTACGCTCTCAATGGCGTGACGTTTGTAAAGATGCTGAATTACCAAAGTATAAATTATATGCAACTAGGCATACATTCGCTACATTGATGTTAAAAGAGAATATAGTGAGTATAAATGAGTTAGCGGGTCTATTAGGTCATTCTAGCCCTAAAGTGACTTTAGAACACTATGCAAGTGTTATTGATTCAAATAGTATTAATCTAGGTGCTAATTTTTCTTTGTTTAGACACAATACTGACACACTAAAAGATATGAAGGTTAATGAACCCCTATAAATAGGGATTAAATGGAGTTAGGTATAAAATAAGCCGAGTTTTGTTTTGATAGTATTAATCTACTGCATAACTTACGTCATGCCTCTAGCGAAACAGTAGCATTGTAAGACGCTGACCATCTGTTTCTTGCTGCCATGTTGGGTTTACAAGCTCTCTATATTACTATAGAAACTGGTGGGCTCTTACCCCACCTTTTCACCGTTACTATAATTACTTATAGCAGTCTAATCTCTGTTGCACTTTCCCTCGTATTGCTACGGCCATTCGTTAAATGGAACACTGTCTTACAGCAGCTCGGACTTTCCTCTTGATTGCTCAAGTCACTATCTGTTATACCTGTGCAATTCTACTCAAACATTCCTTTATATGCAAACTTTTCGACAAAAGAACACTTGTTCATATCTACTTCTATAAATATGAACAAGTGTTCTTTGTACATAAGCAAAGATTAACACTTGTTCATATATACTTCCATTAACATTAACGAGTGTTCATACAATAAAAAGGTTCATAAATGCCCGAAAACAAGGCTCCTATTAAACATAATAATACTAAAGCTAAAATTCTAAAAGAATCTAAAGTACTTTTTTCAGAATTAGGATACAGGGCGGCAAGCGTAAGAAAAATAGCAGCAAAGGTGGGAATTAGAGAAAGTGCTTTATATAATCACTTTAAAAATAAAGAAGAGATTTTTTTAGAGGTAGCAAAGGATATATTTACCTCACCCTTCTCTTTTGATGATGCAAGCATAAAAGAAACCGCTTTAAAAGGGAAACTTTTTCTACAAAAATACGTAATGCAATACAAGCTACTTACCTTTGATAAGGACAACGAAAGTATGTTTAGAATACTCATGATAGAGTTACTACAAAACAAGGTCCTTAGAGAGCAGTTTATGCATGATTTTCATGACAAGAATATTAAGATACTATCTGAAGGCTTTTTTATCATGATGCAGAATAATGTAGTTCGTTCTGGAGATCCTATGATTATGTCATATGAGTTTTTATCCACCCTCTTCTACATTAGACTTCAGGTTACATTATTAAGGTTTGATTCTTTATCTACAAATGCTTTATCAACACAATTTGAAAAGCATGTAGATTTTTTCTGGGAAAGTATAAAAATGAACGACCCCGACCCAAGGGTACGGAGTATCACTTACGTTTGAGCTTATAAGTCAAATAACAACTGACTAGTATGCACCTTTGTATATTTCTTTC
>JBLHPD010000342.1:0-3570 GCA_047624165.1 Clostridium sp.
AGACCTATATTAGTACCAAGCCCCATAAGAGTCGCTATTATACAACTTCTTTCAGTATCTTTAGGTTCTTTATTAGTTGAAGTATGTATTAACTTTTTATCAAACATTGTATGTTTGCAAGTATCTATTAATATATCTGATAAATTTACTCTAGGCATTAAATTGTAAATTTTAGCATATAATTTTTTTGCCTCATCTGGAACTGCTTTCTCTAATTTTGATAATACAAATTTATTATTTTCTATTGATACACCTTTAAGTTTTTTGATATTATCAGATACGTATTTTAATTTGTTATTTAATAGGGTCAATCTATCAGTTAAGTATTCTTCAACATCTAAAGGTATCTGGCTGAACATCAGATTTGTTTTTCATCAGCCCATCTATTATATAAATTGCTTCCCATACTCCACAGGGAATAAAATGACTAAATAAAGCTATGTAGGTATCTGAAACGTGATGATAGGCAATTCCACCGTTTCCACCATATCGTATGTGGTATTCTGATACTAAGTTTTCTTTATAAAGATCAATCATTGTACCATCAACAGCCGCAATCTTATCGCTACCCCATAATTTGGGTAGGTAGCACTTGCTGTACACGTTAATTATATCTTTAATGGCCTCATCCAGCTTATTTGCTGTAATATGTCTTCGATTTGCAAAAGATAGCATATGTGGAGTTACTGAGTTTTTCATATGCCTTGATGTTTGTGTGGCACCAAGATTGCAGCCATATCCAAAGGCCAGAGTAACATATCTTTCAACTGCATCATCCAATTTAGGATCTGATCCGGATAAGGGTCCAAAATGACGTGTCCAATTTAGCCAGTGTTCTACATTGCAAAGAATTTCAATAACATCACGTTCTGGCAAACATTTATAAATCGCATTTTCTAAATCAACAGCACTCTTTGATATAGTGTTTGGCTTGGCACGTTTAAGTACAACTTCACCTTTTTCATTAATAATGATATTCCCATTATCGGGATAATTTTTATCTACTTCTATGGACTTTTCTTTTAGCAATGATTTCAATTGCTCTACAAATTCACTTGGATCTTCTTTAAAATCCATTTCTGCGCAAAAATCAGAAACTAAAGGCTCACATTCCTCCCAAGGTAAAAGTTGCTCCCTATAGTCTGCAAATTCTTCAGAATTATCAATGCACAGGTCTCCAGTCTTTAATCCAGATGCAAGATAATAAAAAATACATACCTCTAGATGCCTTCGTGATAAAAAGATATTACCATTTTCTTTTATGGTAACAGTATTTTGCCATTGAACACTTGCAAAGTCTAAATCTAGAGTGAATGGTAAGAGTTCAGTACGTTTGTCTTCATTGGCAAGTAAGAAATTCAGTGCTTCAATTAAAGATTGATCTTGCGACGCAGTACGGATTCCAAGTAGTTTTATTAATATAAACAAAGACTTTCTATAGTTTTTATAAAAATTCCATAGTAAAGGCAAGTAATTATTTCCGTTATAAGAGGAAATAGTATCACAATCGGTAAGAAGTATTTCTATGCCACCATTTTCATTTACTAGTTCTCTGATTTGTTGCCCTAGCACGGTATCATTCTTCTTATTATCATTTGTTTTCTCAAGTACACTTGTTAAAATTGAAATCAGATTTTCTGTTTTTACACGGTTCTTTTCTTGAATCTTTTTTAGTTCCTCTTTGCCTTTATTCTGAATTTTACGGAGACATTTTAAAAACATTTCCACCAAATTATCTCTCGCCTTGATTTTTGACATATATATTAAACTCAGAATTGAAGTGTATCTTTTTGCAACAGAAAATTTAGTTATTTCAGAAGCATCAAGAACTTTAGCTTCAGCTGCAAAGTGTTTAATTTTAGCAATTGGAATGTCCTTGATTAAACTTTCAACATCTCCCATAGATAAAAGAAATTGATATGTATTTTCCAATGCTTTAAGATGCTTAATTGTTGCGCTTTTAGGAGTTTCTTTTAAATAATTAAATTTTGAATAGGTATCTGAATTTTCAACATTTAATAAGCTATCCAACTGACATTTTTTATCTGAAGTTAATTTCTTTAGTACATTTTCATAAATATTCGAATTAACTAATGTACGAATATGACTAACTGAGCGATTAAGAGTGCTAAATGCCGGAAGCTCAAATCTCTCTTTGACCAATGTTTCAATTGCTACATTTATAAGGTCAGCCGGATTATTCATAACTTGGGCTGCCTTATATGTAGCTTCTGTAATTACATGTCTTGCAGTTGCTCCAAACTCTGTAACATTTAAATATTCCCTAATGGAGATTTTATATCTGTAGCGTGTTCTTTCCGGTGTAGCAAAATCTATATCTGATGTAATGTTCAATTGTGCACAAAGATGTTTTACAATTTCCATTGGAATTTCATTGATTTTTGGGAAATAGCCTAACCTTTGAAATGACTTTAGCATAAGAATAAAATTCAGGATTTGAACTTCACCTTTTGCTACTCTATGAGCTACTTCAATCTCTTCATGATTTGGTGTATATATTTCTACAAGTTCTTTTGAACTGATATTTTTCTTAAATCTTGGATAAGCTGTACGCTCAATAGTCGCCAAGTTGAAGCCCTCCTACATGTGATTCATATTCTTTAACTCTTCTATAAAAAGTATTACTTTTCATAGAAACAAGTTCCATAGCCTTTACAGCAGTTATTTTTCCTTGCTTCCACTCATCATACACAGATTTAAAGTTGCTACTAGGAATTATTTTTTTTCTTCCGAATTTCACCCCTTTATTTATTGCAATTTTTATACCCTCTTCTTGTCGTTCCTTTATCCTTTTACGTTCATCTTCTGCCATATAACTTAATAATTGTAATATTATATCAGAAATTAAGGTTTCTAACCCATTCATATCTTTATATTTCGTTGTATCTAACAAAGGCATATCAATAACTATAATATTTATTTTTTTTATTTTTATTAGTTCCTGCCATTCATCTAATATCATTTGTTTGTTTCTACCCAACCTATCAAGGGATTTTACATATAAAATATCATGTTCCCTAAACATACGCTTCATCAATTGATATTCGGGTCTTTTAAAATCTTTACCACTAGCTTTTTCAATAAAAATATATTCATCTTCTATTCCCATTTCTTTAGCTACAGTAATTTGTCTTTCTAGAGATTGATCCTTACTACTTACTCTTGCATAAAAAAAACTTCTCATATTAGTTAGCTCCTTCAAATAGTTCTATAACAATTATAAATCCATTTCAAAATTTATACAAGTCAATTGAAATGATTCATATATAAATTTGTAGTATATTTGAAATACAAAAGTATAATTATAAGCACATGTCACAAAGTGTACTTTGCGACACATAGCGTCATTTTTCGAGTGAAACGTTAAAAAGCCACATGTTGGAAGTAATATCCAGCATGTGGCCGGTTTTTACACGTATGTCGGCTGTACCCGGAATTAGGCCTAGATAATTATCAAGTGCGCAGTGAAAAAGCAATAAAAAGATTTTGGATTTTGACTCAGTTAACATATTATTATTGTACTTTTGGCGTATCCAAAACTTACTGCAA
>JBLHPD010000343.1:0-3557 GCA_047624165.1 Clostridium sp.
TATATAATCAAAAGGCTTTAAAATCTTTTATATCAACGGATACTAGTCTTACGATAGAAGAACTTCTTCATCAGTATACCGAACGTTGGACAATTGAAGTCTTTTTTCGCCAAAATAAAATGGAATTCGGGTACAGCCGACATACGTGTAAAAACCGGCCACATGATGGAAGTAATATCCATCATGTGGTACGGCAACCACAGAAACATTCCTAAGAGTTACAAGTCTCAATTCTATAACATAGCTACTTGATGTTAAATTCAGAAGTAAGCTCGTATGCATCCTTCATATCCTCAGTTAAATAAACGTTTTTGCATATACGATATTTGCCTGCTTTGTAATGATACTGTTCAGGGTATAGATACACACTCAATTCTTTTGATTCTTTAGGATGCAACAAAACAATGACATAGTTAACGGTAATATCTAACGGTACTTTATCCCAAGTAGTTCCGTTGAAATATTCAATGGAATATTTCATACCAGTGTAATACTGATCTAAAGTGTTATTTTTAATTATCACATTAATCTTTTCTGTTGATGAGGAGAAAGTTTCTTGTGTCAGCATCATAGATATTTTCATTTCAGACCCATCTGATGGATTATTCTGTTTGTCGAGAGATAATGTTGATCTTTTAGGTATAGGTGCATCTTCAGTTGAATATGGGGTAGTGCTCGCAAAACGCGGATTTTATACGTTAAGACAGTTATTCCCAAAAGAGTCTTTTATCAAAACATTCTGAGTTAGAACTAATACTAAATAGTTCTAACTCGAAAAAGAAGATAACATCAGTGTAAAACATTGATATACATAGGGTTTAATCACTAAATGATAAAGCTCTTATTTTTTTGCTCAAAACGAGTTAGTTAAAGTATAATTATAGTATTGATAATACTAACTAAGCGAGGGATAAAAATGGCAAATGATAAAATGAAAAAAGGAAGCAAAACAGTAGATCCAATAAAAAGTAAAAGGGAAATTCAGGCAGTAAAAAATTATTTATCCGGAAAAAATTTAAGAGATTATACTATATTTGTTGTAGGTATAAATTCAGCTCTAAGGGTAAGCGATATTGTAAAATTAAAATGGGAGGATGTTTTTTATGAGATTGGAGAACTAAAGAAAGAAATTAGGCTAATTGAAAAAAAGACAAGCAAACAAAAAGTTTTCCCTATAAATCAATCTATGAAAAAAGCTCTTTTGGAATATTTTGAGTATATAGATAAGCCATCTGATGATGAATATATATTTAGATCAAGACAAGGGGGCAATAGCCCTTTAAGTGTAAAAATGGCCTGGAGGATATTTAAGGACATACAGGATAATGTAAAGCTGGGTACTCATATAGGGACCCATAGTATGAGAAAAACTTTTTGCTTTATGGCCTGGAAGCAGGGTGTACCAATTGAAACGCTTATGAAAATACTTAATCATGGATCACAGTCTGTGACAAAACGATATATTGGAATAACTCAAGAAGAAATAAATGATGTTTATTTAAACATTAATTTATAAGGGGTGAATTAAATGGCACGTGGTGGAGAATTTTTAACTTGCAAAGAGCGAAAAGAATATATGAAACTTCCAAATAATATAACCTCATTTGAAACAGAAAAATTTTTTATGCTTTCAGATGAAGACATAAAAGTTATAAATAAACATAGAAAAGCTAGCAGTAAACTAGGATTTGCAGTTTAGCTCTGTATAATTAGATATACAGGGTGGACTTTGATGGATTTTGGAAATATACCTTATGAAATAATATTATATATTGCAGAACAATTAAAAATTAGTACTTTTGAATTTCAATCATACAATAAAAGGCAGCCTACAAGATATGAACATTTAGAAGAAATATTAAAACTAGATGGTTATAAGAGATTCAAAACTAAGGATAGAGAATATTTAGTTAATTATTTAATAGATAAAGCCTTAAAAAAAAATAATCTAAAATATTTAATTATAGAAGCAATCAATGAGCTTAAAAAATGTAAAGTTTTGCTGCCGTCTATAGTAACTATTGAAAATATTATAATTGAAGTTAGAAAGTATGTTGATAATGAAATTTTTGATTTAATATCTACATCAGTATCAAATGAACAAAAGAAAAGTCTTGATATTTTGATAAATGTTCAAAATACAGAGAAAAAAACTAAATTATCCTGGCTTCGTGAAATATCAGGGAAGTCCTCATCAAAAGCTTTCAATGCAGTTGCGGATAGAATTGAATATATTCGCAGTTTAAAGCTTGAAAATATTGATTTAAGCAGTATACATAACAATAGAATTGACGAATTATATAAATTAGGATCAAATTATGAAGCCTATGATTTTAAGAGATTCGATGATAAAAAGAGATATTCTATTCTTTCAATATATTTAGTTAATTTTTGCAGAAAACTTATAGATCAGGCTATTCAAATACATGATATTCAGATACAGAGTGTGCAGTCCTTTGGCAAAAAAGAGCAGGAAAATCTTATGAAGAAGAATGGAAAAAAGGCAAATATAAATCTTCATAATTATGTAGAACTTGGTAGAGCAATAATTAAAGCTAAAGAAGAAGGTAAACCAGCCGTTGATTTTAAAACTATTGAAGATGTTATGCCTTGGGATGAATTTGTAATTTCAATAAATGAAGTATCCGAAATTACTAGACCTAAAGAATATAATTCTCTAGATTTAATAACTCAAAAATATAGTGCCCTTAGGAGATATACACCTAGATTACTGAAAATCCTTGAGTTTAAAGCTTCTAAAACAGGTGAACCTGTATTAAAAGCACTGGAAACTATAAAAGAGCTTAATTCTAAAACTAAAAGAAAGGTACCCAAAGGTGCTCCCTTAGATTTTGTAACTAATCAGTGGGAAAAATACGTATATGATCAGGAAGGTAATATACATAAAAAATATTACGAATTAGCAGCATTCACTGAACTTAAAAATGCCGTTCGTTCTGGTGATATATCAATTGTTGGAAGCAAGCAACATAAACCATTTGAAGAATATTTGATGACAGATGATGAATGGGAAAAGTATAAAGCTGAAAATACTGATTTTAAAGTATCTTTGAATGCAGAAGAATATTTAAAATCTAGATTGGAGCTGTTAAATAGCAAATTAAAATATGTGTCTGATAATATAAAAAAATTAAAAGGTGTATCTATAGAAGATAATAAATTTGTATTATCAAGATTAGAAAAAGCAGTTCCTGATGAGGCGAAAAAATTATCTACTAAGCTTTACAGCTTAATACCTAGAGTAAATTTATCAGATATAATCATAGATATTTGTAAATTTACAGCTTTTGATAATAAGCTAATCCATACTTCAACTAACAAGGAACCAAAAGATAATGAAAGAACATGTATAGCAGCTTCACTTATGGCTCTTGGTACAAATATAGGACTTAAGAAAATGGAACAAGCAGTAAAAGGAATAAGCTATAAACAGATGCGTAACGTAGTTAATTGGAGAATGAGTGATGATAATATGGAAAAGGCTATGGCGGATATCACAAATTATCATCATAGACAGCCTTATGCTGTACATTGGG
>JBLHPD010000344.1:0-3484 GCA_047624165.1 Clostridium sp.
TTTCTACAGTTAAAATAGAAGTTTCAAAATTAGTAGAGACTGAAGCTGATATTAAGTTAATTAAAGAAGTTGAAAGTTCTTTAGAGTTTAATGAGGCACTTAAACATTAATGAATATCGGTATTAAACAAGGGGATTACATTGGAAAAACTATAATATTTGCAAAAAATAAAAAACATGCCAATTTATTGGAAAACTTATTCAATGAAATGTATAAATTTAAAGGTAAATTAGCTACAGTAATTTATTCTGAAATAACTGAAAAGAGTGAGTTAATAAGAAAGTTTAAAGAAGAGGACTTTCCGCGTATAGCTATATCTGTGGATTTAATGGATACAGGTATTGATGTACCTGAAATAGTAAACTTAGTTTTTGCAAAGCCAATTTATTCGAAAGTTAAATTTTGGCAAATGATAGGGAGAGGAACAAGGCGCTGTGATAATCTTTTTGGAGATGGAGTCGATAAAAAGGAGTTTGTAATATTTGATTGCTATAAGAATTTTGAGTTTTTTGAACTTAAGCCAGATGGATATGAGCCAAAGCCGCAAAAAACTTCAATACAAGTAAGATTTGAAATCATGTGTAAACTATTAGAAAAATATAGAGAAAAAACTGATAATCAGAAGTGTGAAGATTTTATAAAAAAAATCAAAGCTGATATAGAAGCTCTTCCCAAGGAAAGTATAGAAATCAAAAAAAATAGAAAAAAAATAGAACAAGTTAAAAAACAAGAATACTGGAATCACATTAATGCGGACTTTATAAAAAAACTTAGAGTTGAAATAGCTAAACTAATGCAGTGGATAGATGTTGTTGATAATGGTGACGCAATTTCCTTCGATAATTCAATTTATAGAATAATGCACACTGTGATAACTGAGGATAATAATATGACAATCAGTGAAATTAATAGTACAATAGAGAAGCTATCAAAATTGAAGTTAAATTTAAATCAATTCGAAGGCAAGAGAGAATTCGTTAAATCACTATTAAATCCTACTGGGTGGGAAGATCTAAGCTATAGTAGATTAGAACATATTAGGGTTGAACTAAGAGAATTAATGAAATATAAGGGTAGTATTCCGGGTCCATTTATTGTTCTTGATGTTAAGGATACAGGCGGAATTGCAAAAGAAATAAGTGCTGGGAGTGTTTTATATTCTGGTAATATGGAACCTTATGAAAAAAGAGTGAAGAATGCAATTGAAGAAAAATTAAATGACCAAATAGTTATTCATAAGATAAAGAAAGGACAGCAACTCACAGAAAAAGAATTAGAAAGTATTTATAAAATATTTGGTGAAGATTTTGTATATAGTATAAATGAGTTATCAAGTAAAACGGATATTGATAAAGAGGATATAGTTGGTATAATCAGACGGTTTATAGGTGTAGATGAAGAAGAATTAAATAAGATATTTGAGAATTTCATTCAGAGTTATCATTCTAAAATGAATTCAACTCAAATAAAGACGTTAGAAATAATTAAAAATGACATAGCTAAAAATAAAGGAATATCCTTCGCTTCATTATTTACAGTACCATATACCCAATTCAATCCAAATGGAGTAGACGGCATTTTCGGAAAATTAGCTGATGAAGTGTTTCACCTTATAGCACCATTTAAAGTAAGCGTTGTATCATAATCAGAACGGAGGAGAAAATATGTTAAGTAGTGACATAAAGAGTGTAATTGATAAGCTTTGGAATAATTTCTGGTCAGGTGGAATATCTAATCCCCTTTCTGTAATAGAACAAATTTCATATCTATTATTTATAAAAAGATTAGATGACATGGATAATAATAAAGAGAAAATAGCCAATAGAACAGGGAAAAAGTATATTTCTATATTTCCAAAAGACCAAATGAAATGGTCAACTTTTAAACATTTTGGTGTAGAAAAACTCTTTGATATAGTTTCCTTAGAAGTATTCCCATTCATAAAAACCTATGGAGGTGAGGAATCTAGTTTTACTGAGTACATGAAGGATGCTATTTTCATGATTCCTAAGCCGTCCTTACTTCAAGAATCAGTTAGACTAATAGATGGTATTAATATGGATAATTCAGATACAAAAGGTGATTTATACGAGTATTTATTATCAAAACTATCTGTATCTGGAGTTAATGGCCAATTTAGAACTCCGAGGCACATAATAAGAATGATGGTAGAATTAATGGAACCCACTATTGATGATGTAATTTGTGACCCGGCCTGTGGAACTGCAGGCTTCCTTGTAAACTCCATGGAGTATATTTTAGAAAAGTATACAAGAAAAAAAAGTGTGTTTACTGATGAAGATGGTATTGTCCATAATAGGATAGGGGATATGATGGAAGCAGAAGATTGGGACCGTTTTAAAACTAAAATGTTTTATGGGTTTGATTTTGACTCCTCAATGCTTAGAATTGCTTCCATGAATTTAATGCTTCATGGTCTAGACAATCCTAACATAAGATATGAAGACTCTTTGTCAAAAGCTTATGATGAAGAAAACAAGTATACATTAATCCTAGCTAATCCACCTTTTAAAGGCAGTATAGATAAAGATGATATAAATAAGAGTCTTTTAAAGGGAGCAAATACAACTAAAACTGAATTATTATTCCTAAAACTTTTTAATAGAATGTTAGATTTAGGTGGAAGATGTGCAGTAATAGTGCCAGATGGAGTATTATTTGGTTCTTCTAATGCTCATAAAGAAATAAGAAAAAAGCTTATTGAAGAAAATGAATTAGAAGCAGTTATTTCTATGCCCTCAGGAGTATTTAAACCTTATGCAGGGGTTTCCACAGGAATACTTATATTCAATAAAGGTGGAGAAACTAATAAGGTATGGTTCTATGACATGAAGGCTGATGGATTTTCCTTAGATGATAAGAGAAATCCAATTGAAAACAATGATATACCAAATATTATAGAAAGCTTTAAAAAGTGCAGGGAAAATAAAGATATAGAAGCTAAAAGTGAAGATAAGTGGTTTTGGATAGATAAAGAGAATATAGTTCAGAATGATTATGATCTTTCAATAAATAAATATAAAATGGTTAATTATGAAGAAGTAGAGTATGAAAAGCCAGAGGTTATCTTGAGTAAGATTGAAGTTTTGGAAATAGATATATTGAAGGATATTGCGGAGATAAAGGGTATGGTGAAGTAGGATGGATACAATGGCTTTTAAGGGCGAGTTAAAAATATAAAAAAACATGGATACTAAAATGTTTTTGTAATAATAAAAAAAATAATTTACTCTGAGAATAATTTGTCTCAGAGTTTTATGATTTTTTGCATAAAACAGAAATGGTAATTGTAAATGCTTTGAATTATGTAAGCTGAGAGGTTTATACATCTTAATGGATCTATATTACAAAACATCTCTAACAAAAAAATAAATACTATAAAAGGAGCATTCCTGTTATGAATTAAAATGAGCTTTGAAAAAAAGAGCACCTACTGATAAAATACAGGGTATAACAGTTGCAA
>JBLHPD010000345.1:0-3466 GCA_047624165.1 Clostridium sp.
TTATGATAATGACTATTTTGTTATACTACCTCAAATAAATATAGATGGTTTAAAAGAATACTATGAAAAAATGAGTTTAGACCCTTTAAATAAAAAAGAATATTCATCTAATGATTATGTATTAGGATACAATGAAGCCAAGGAAATGCTTACTATAGGTGGATTTATTAATAATTAAAAAATATAAACTTTAAGAAACAGCAATAATGGGTAGCCAACATATAATTTTATGTTGGCTACCCATTATTTTTGAATATAATAAATAATATTAAACAAAGCATTTAACTAAATTTTTAATATATCCAAACCTTCTAGATCATAAACTTCAAATACTTTTATTGATCTCATGATTTCTTTTTTAGCAAGTTCAATATATCCATATTTATAATATAACTTTCCTAGATTAATAAGAACAAATTTATTATCTACTAAATTTAGTAAGGTTACAGCTATTTTAAGTTCATCGAATTTGTTGTTTATTAGTAATATTTCACAGATTTCTAAGATGATATCAAGGTATTCAGCATCATTTTCTTGTTCAGATAAAACGGAGGTGGATTCTTCTGTAAATAATTTTAATAACTGTGAGTACACACTCATCAGTTTCTTATTGTAATCTGATAAATCATCATCTTTGAAATTACTTAATAAAGCGAGCGCGCTAGCATAATCATTAGTTAATATGCTGCTTATAACTTTGTACATTGAAGAATATACATCACAAGAGTTATTTTCAAAGATACCTTTCATATTAATGCATTCATTAAAGGCACCTGACATTACAAGACATTTAGATTTAAATAATAATATGTCGTCTGTAATAGATCCACCCTGTACATATTTTTCTAAATATTCCAATGCTATTTTATAAAAGCCTTCATTGTAAAATAAATTTGCTATAATCATATTGGCCTTGGGATAGTCAGAAAAAAATTCTTCTATTATTCTTTTGAAATCATCCAAAGGTATATTTTTAATCTTTAGGATATGACCAATAAGGTATAAAGGATCAATGAAATTAGGATTTGATTTCATTGCTTCAATATAGTAATTGTATGCAGTATCATAATCCTTCAGTTTTAGATAAGCATTACCTAACTCATAATATGCTTTAAAACTTCCCACCCCATATAAACATTTTAGTTCAGAGGGCGATTCTCCGAGTTCAATACATTTTTCTAGTGTTTTTATTTGAAGTGTATGCATATTCATATCTTTTAAGATAAGAGATTTTAGAAAGTATAAGTCAGTAAACTTGGGGTAATGTCCTATACCAATATTTATAAAGCTAAAAGCAGTATCATAATCTTTTATATTATAATTTAAAAAAACTATCCTGAATATTAGTAAAAAACTATACCCATTATCGGGTTCGAATTTTTCATAGGACTTATAAAAGTGTTTTAAAGCAGAGTCATAATCATTTAATGCTGAGTATTCGGTACCTAAATTAAAGTGAGCAAAATAATTATTTGGATCTTTTTTTATCTGTTCATTCAAGAGAGTTATATTTCTAGTTCTCTTTCCCTTAGAATCTATACTTTTTTTCATATATCCAAAGTGGTGAATTTTTATTAAATTATAAATTGCATTATATTTATTTTCTGAATATATTAATTGATTATGAACTTCACCCTCATAGTGGGTTCCTTCGTTATTTTTATATAGTCTGGGATTTAAATTTATAGTAATCGAATTATCATCAATAGTGTTTCCATAATAATTTAAAGTTTCAAAAAAATAAATAGCATTTTCATCAAGCTGCCTATTTAATAAATCGGTAAAGTTTTCTTGATCCTTAGGATATAATTCGTCATCACCATCCATTATAAGTATCCAATCTTTAGTAGCATATTTTAATGATTCATTTCTAGCCTCGCTAAAGCTGTTGTTCCACGGAAAATAGTAAACCTTAGCGCCGAAGCTTTCAGCAATTTCAACAGTTTTATCAGTAGAACCTGTATCAACAATAATAATTTCATCAACTATATTCTTGATACTGTTAAGGCACTTTGGCAAATAGGTTTCCTCATTTTTAACAATCATGCACAAACTTACTTCATTTTTCATCTATTACCCTCCAATTTAAAACAATTAACTATTCATATATATATTATGTAGAATATGATTAACAGTTCACAATTAATTGCGATATTGAAACGATTTGTGTAAAAAAACCATGGTATGAGTAAAATACTACATTTAATTTCAATACAATGAATTTTTTTTTTATAAAATATTGTAAAATTACTAAATAATATGGTATTTTTTATTAGTATTAGCATAACTCAGCATAACTCCAATTTATAGACTTGTGCTTAAAGTGCTATTTTTTTTTGTATAGTCTGTAATCCACAGAATATATTTTACAATAATACCAGGTTCTTCATTACCAACTTTAAGAGCAATCATTCCTTTTTAAAAAATTAAATTTTAGTTATAACCCTAAAATATTTTCAAAATACTTTCGTGCTTCTGTTAGATTAGTTACGCCCAGAAATAAATTGTCATAAATCTTCATTATAAAATGCTAATAGAGAAATGAGTTTGCCAATATTTTTTAATAATATGCCCGCTATGTTTTACTAATTTGAAACTATGCCACATTCAGATACATTAAGCAGACTTTTAGAGAAAATAGAAATGGTGTAGATAAGAACGTAAAGCTTTTTATAGGCTGGCTCAAAAGATAAAGAAAAGATTTCCAAAACTAAAAGTTGCGGTAGCGATGGATGGTCACTACGCTTGTGGACCTGTAATAAAAATCTGTTGTAATTATGGTAGGGTTTCACCATGTTATGAAAACAAGTAGATTTATAAATGTGTTACTTGTAAAGAGTGAAATTTTAGCGAAAAAAATTACTGAGTTAGGTATAAGAGGATTAATTAATTTTATTCAAAGCATGCACAGAAGATATTCTTGATGCAGTACGCCTATCGGTGATAGTAAAAGACAACAGTTACCAGTGGAGAATGGTAAGAGAATAACTCTCACATCAATTCCTTTGGGCTACGCCCGTAGGGAGGCGAAGTGAATGCAATTTATTACAGCACTCTTTTGAGGGCCTTTTTGTCGTTCGATATTTTACTTTGAGATAAAATTAATAATACATTTAGAATTGGTTTAGTAATCCTAATTCGAAGAAAAGTCTGAAATCTATATACCACCAATTATTTATAGATTAAAATCAAATTAGTGGATTTGAGATAATGCATGATTCAGCTCTGAGGCTTATCTGTATCCTTTGATATTTGCCATATTTTTTTAATGCAAAGTTTTGTAATGCTCGTAAAATATAATCTTCATTCCATGGACTGTTTAATGAAAAATTCCCTGCGGAAGTTCTATGTCTTGAACTATAACAGTTTTCAGTTATACAACTAACTTTACCATTACACCCACCGCCTACGGTCTCAAATACAAAAGAGCAAAGATGCTTAAATTGTGGCAACGTTAAGTAAATAA
>JBLHPD010000346.1:0-3445 GCA_047624165.1 Clostridium sp.
AATTCTTATATAGATAAAATACCTGAAAACATAACAGTAGATGAAATTTGCTCTGTAATTGGAAACTTAATTGAAAATTCTATTGAAGAATTAGTGAAATTTGAAAATGGTAAGATATTTATAAGACTAAATTCTAATAATAAAGAACTAAGAATAAGGATTCAGGATAATGGCCCTGGAATTAGTGAAGATATAATACACAAAATTTTCACTAAGGGTTTTACAACTAAAGCTGGAAATAGGGGCTTTGGGCTTAGTATTGTAAAACAGATAATAGATTATGCTGGTGGAGATATAAATATTATACAAGAAAATGGAACTATATGGGATATATTTATACCAATGAAAAGGGGTAGAGGATATGATTAAAGTTCTTATTGTTGAAGATGATCCTATGGTTAGAGAAATTAACGAGAAATTTTTAAAAAAGGTAGAGGGGTTTGAACTATACGATAGCGTTAACTCCATTGAAAAGGCAAAAGAAGTTATATTAAATGGAAAACCTGACCTAGTATTGCTGGACGTTTTTTTTCCACAAGGCCTTGGTACAGATTTATTAAAGTGGATACGGCTTGAAAATTTAAAATGTGATGCTATATTAATTACTGCAGATAGGAATACAGAAACTGTTGAAGAGGCATTTAGGTATGGTGCAGTAGACTATTTGGTGAAACCATTTATATTTAATAGGTTTAAGGAAGCACTGCTTCAATTTGAACGCAGAAAAAATAGTTTTAAAAATGCTGATAGCATGGAACAGAAAGTTATTGATAAATATACCATAAAAGAAAATAAAAACAGAGTAGAATATTATGAAAACATTGGCGATATTAAGGGATTCAATCAATACACTTATGAAAAAATTTTAGTGGGCATATCTGACATGAAGAATAATCCTTTTACATCAGAGCAGATTGCAATAAATATTGGAGTTTCTAGAATAACTGCTAGAAGATATTTAGACTATTTGGAAAAAGAGCAAAAGCTTGTGGTTGAGATGGAATACGGTAAAGTTGGTAGGCCTAAAAACAAATATAGAATAAAAGGAGAAGATTAGTTACATTAAAAATGCATTAATCTTCTCCTTTTACTATGCTAGGATGTGCTAAAACTCCTCAGTTTCTAATTTAAAGCCTTCTATAACTATATCTTCATCAATCTCAATAAGAAGACATCTTCGACCATCTTTATTTCTTACCTGCTTAACTGAATTTAGATCCTTAGGTGTTAAAGTAATGTTTGCAATTTCACTAGTAATCTTAATGGATTTTGAATTAAATTCAGGTACGATATTGTTTATCTTAAAATCGTACTTACTACCACAAGTTTCTTCAAAAGCAGTTTCTATATCAAAGATAACCTCTGCACCACAGTTATTTAGGATATTTTTAACATCGAGAGCTCCAAGAGTAGGATTTTGACCTTCTTCGGCTTGCTGGGAGAGTTCATGAATATTTACATAAATGTCTTGCATAAGTTCAGGTTTTATCTTATCTCCAATTACGGATTTTAAAATATCACTAAAGCAATTTTTTTCATCTTCAGCAGTAAATTTAAAACCACAGTTAAGAACATTTTCAATAAACGAGGTGTTTAATTCCTTAGGTTTTGAAGCATAATATAGAATTTTATCAATATCTGAATACCCATTAGTAAGACTAGGAAACATAAAACCCTCCAAGGGAGCATTAAGATTAATAACAGAATCTAAAACTGAATTCGCTTTAAATTCCTTATCAGTGTAGTCGAATTTTAGAGTTCTTTTTGGAATATCTATTTTATTTACACTTGATAGAATGAAATTAAATGCTTGTACCGCATCGTCAATGCTTTCATCTGCATCCATATTTCTGTGACTTGATCCTAGCCAGTATTCTGCTTTAATAAAAGTAACAACTACATCAGTTTCATATTTATAGTTAGCTGCAATTTTTTCAACAAGCTTATTAATATAGTTTTGAATTTCGTCTTTATTACTCGCTTTTAGAGCATTGCCTAAAATGTTTTGAGTGTTATTTTCTTCTTCTATATTTTGAAAATCTAACTCGAAAATTTTAGTATCAAGAGCACCAGTAAGTATTTTCTTGAAATTGCCTAAGAACAACTCTTTTTTATCCATATCCATTCTATCAAAATAATCAAATTCTGAATGAATAACTGGCTCATAATCAATTTGCACATTATCTTTTTTTAGATAAACACTATAGATTTCCTGGATTTTCATCATGCCACTATCTAATTTAAATTCTTTTCTTATGTTTGCAAGCTCTTTTTTATTCATCATTAAACCTCTTTTCGTTGTTATTATATATTATGGATATTAAAATAAATACTTTCACAATTTTCTACTTACTATTTTCTTTCATATACACAAAATTATAACACAAAAATATGGATTATAATTATAAAATTTCCTATATTGATTAATAATAACTATTGACAAATTATCATTAGCGTGTTATATTATAAACATAAGAAGCGCAACTTATCATATATTTAGTAAAATCTTTAAACAAAACTTGATACCCCCAATAAAATATAAGAAAGTGGGGTGAGGTCATAAAAAATATATAGAAACTATAGGTAAACTAAGAATTCACTGATGATTGCCATTGCAATCGGCTTACATGCCACAATTGGATAAGAAGCCATTATATTAATTGCTTAGGAATACACAAGTTATGATTAATCTTAAAAAATTAAGTTTCAAGCTTGTAATACTATACTGCTTTAATGAATAAATTTAAAGACGAAAATATAGTTTAAGGAGAAAAAATATTGTTGAATATATTAGAAAAAAATAGAAGTTAGAATCTAATTCGCTAAGAATTAAGAATTCTAACTTCTATTTTTTTTAATTAAAAATTAAAATGAGTTTTCTTATCTAATAATTCTCTGAAAACCAGCTAATTAATTTTTTAGATATACTTATACTATCAGGAGTTGTAGGCATCTCCGTAGAACTATACCATTTAGCATCCCCAATTTCTTTCCCATCTACTTTTATTTCTCCACTTGCATATTCTGCAGTAAATCCTATCATTAGAGAATTAGGGAAAGGCCAAGGCTGGTTTCCAAAATATTTTATATTCTTTACAATGATTCCTGTTTCTTCACGAACTTCGCGAACAACACATTCCTCAAAAGTCTCTCCAACTTCTACAAATCCGGCAACTACACTATATAACCCCTTAGGAAATTGATTATTATGGGCAAGAAGCAATTTTCCTTCGCGTACAACAGCCACTATTATGGCTGGTGAAATCCTAGGATAATTTATAAGTCCACATTTGGGGCATTTTTTAGCTCGCTCGGACTTAATGCTTTGTGTTAATGTACCACATCTACCACAATATGCATGATCAGTATTAAAGTTTACTATTTGAACAGCTCTCCCTCCTATCCAAAACATTTCTTCAGATAGCTGATAAGTTAAAGCTTTAAG
>JBLHPD010000347.1:0-3398 GCA_047624165.1 Clostridium sp.
AAATTAGACAGGTCTGGACTTGCAGAATCATTTAGGTTGTTAAAGACTAATTTAGACTTCATGCTTAGAATTTCTTCAAAGAAAAGTAAAGTTATAGTAGTAACTTCTACCATTGGAAATGAAGGGAAAACGTTTATTGCAACTAACTTAGCTAAAACATTGGCATATTCAGATTCTAAAGTCCTATTGCTTGGATTAGATTTAAGAGCACCAACAATTTCTAAATCATTAAAGATTAAGAAGGGAATAGGAATTACTAATTTCATTACCGATAAAAATATAACTTTACAAGATATTGTAATTCAATTACCAGAAGTAGATAATCTAGATATAATTACCTCTGGAGTTATACCTCCAAACCCTACTCAATTAATAATGAGTCAAAGGTTAGAGGACTTGTTTGAAACTGTTAATGATAAGTATGACTATATTATAGTTGATTCTCCTCCAGTAAGTTTAGTTACTGATACTATTTTGTTAGATAAATTTGCAGATTTGTTTATGTATGTTGTTAGAGCTGAGAAACTAGATAAACGAATGTTGAAAGTACCATTTACATTGCATAGAGATAATAAGATAAACAATGTTGCAATGCTTTTAAATGGAATAAAACAAAGCAATAATAACTATGGCTATGGCTACGGTTATGGAAATGAATTGAATAAGCCTTGGTATAAAAAGATTTTTTCTTAGTACGGTTTATAATTTAAAAATTTTATTATTTTCAATTATAGGCTCTAATAGTTTAACGTTTTTAGTTGTTCCAATATCTTTAATTTGATTTATGTGATTAGAATTATGTACATCTGTACCTAAAAAATCAATTAAATTATGTTTTAATAGTTGTTTTGCAGTTTTATTTACCTCATTACCATAATAGTTGGTTAACGATAGTAAATTTAATTGAAAATTACAACCAGCATCTTTTAATTTTTTATAATGATCAAATTTATTATGATAAAAGAGATAGCGTTCAGGATGAGCTAATATTGGTTTGTATCCATTTGCTTGAATCTCAAAAATAATTTCAAAAATATTTTCTGGAGGGTTTATGTATGAAAGTTCTATTAGAATATAATTATCTTTTATAGTAAGTAACTTCTTTTCATAAAGTAGCCTCATAAACTTTTCATCGAGTATATATTCTGCAGCAGCCTTTAATTTGATGCCTTTAACCTTTTGCATTACCAACTCTTTTCTTACAATATCTAACTTCGTATTAATTATTTCTGGAGTATTTGGCCAAAAAGAACCCAGAACATGAGGTGTAGTAATTATATTTGTTATTCCTATTTTTTTGAACTGTTTTATAAGTTCTATAGACTCTTCAATATTTTTAGCTCCATCATCAATACCAGGAATTAGATGTGAATGTATATCAACAAAATCTTCAGGTAATAATTCGTTAATTGGAGTAATCTTTTTCTTTAAAAAAAACAAGTTATATATATTAAGGTTTATTAAGGTTATAAAAATAAGCAAATAATATGCATTGATATATTTTTTCTAAATAAACTAAACTTACTAACTCGTTTCTTTATCTTTGCACCAATGAAATTTGAATTAAAAGGTACAGATAAAAGCAGTAAGGCTAGAGCAGGAATAATGACAACTGATCATGGCATTATAGAGACACCAATCTTTATGCCAGTCGGTACAGTTGGTACAGTCAAAGGTGTCCATCAAAAAGAACTTAAAGAAGAGATCAATCCAGATATTATTCTTGGAAATACATATCATTTATACTTACGTCCAGGAACAGAAATACTTGAGCAAGCTGGAGGTTTACATAAATTTATGAACTGGGATAGACCAATCTTGACAGATAGTGGTGGTTATCAAGTGTATTCTCTTTCTGGTAGAAGAAAAATAAAAGAAGAAGGTGTGAAGTTTAAAAGTCATATAGATGGATCTATGCACTTTTTTACACCAGAAAACGTAATGGAGATTCAGCGTACAATTGGCGCAGATATTATTATGGCTTTTGATGAATGTACACCATACCCTTGCGATTATAATTATGCAAAACGCTCTATGCATATGACACATAGATGGTTGAATCGTTGCATAAATCATTTAGAAAAATTGCCATTTAAATATGGTCATGAACAAACATTTTTCCCAATAGTTCAAGGGAGTACCTATAAAGATTTACGTAAACAATCTGCAGAGTATATTGCATCTATGGGTGCAGAAGGTAATGCTATTGGAGGGCTTTCTGTTGGTGAGCCAGCGGAAGAAATGTACGCAATGACAGAAGTAGTTACTGCAATTTTACCTGAAGATAAGCCACGTTATCTAATGGGTGTTGGAACGCCAATAAATATTTTAGAGAATATTGCGTTAGGTATAGATATGTTTGATTGTGTAATGCCTACTAGAAACGCTAGAAATGGAATGCTTTTTACTGCTTACGGTTCGATAAATATTAAAAATAAGAAATGGGAAAATGATTTTTCTCCTATTGATGATATGGCTATCACGTATGTAGACACATATTATTCTAAAGCCTATTTGAAGCATTTATTTACTGCAAAAGAGTTGTTAGGTAAGCAGATAGCAACAATTCACAATCTTGGTTTCTATCTTTGGTTGACTCGTGAAGCTAGAAAACATATATTAGCCGGAGATTTTACTGATTGGAAAAATAAAATGGTGAAGCAAATGAATAATAGATTGTAAAACTTGAGAATATTAGATAAATATATACTTAAAAAGTACTTAAGTTCATTCATTTTTGTACTGTTGATTTTGATTCCAGTAATTGTGGCTTTCAATTATGCAGAAAAAGTTGATAAATTTTTAAGAAATGATGAACTGACTGCTGGTGTAATCTTCCAAGATTATTATATAAATTTTGTGATTAATATTGGTAATATGATATTACCGCTAGCACTTTTTATCTCTGTTCTTTTTTTTACTTCAAAACTGGCAGGAAATACAGAAATTATCGCAATAAATAATGCTAAAATTTCTTTTAAAAGATTTTTATGGCCTTATTTTATTGGGGCTACCTTAGTTACGATTTTATCATTAATGCTCAATCATTTTATTGTGCCACAGAGTAGTAAAATTTATAATAAATTTGACAATCAATATTTAAGAAATAACCCTAAAAATTATGATGTTGTTAGAAATATAAATTTGCAACTTTCTGATAATGAGTATGTTTATATAAAATCGTATCATCTGAAAAATAATTCTGGAGTAGATTTTTGTTATGAAAAATATGAAGGACTTAAACTAAAACAGAAATTAATTGCGGATAATATAAGGTTTGTTAAAAAAGATTCAACATTTAGGTTGTTAAAGTATTATGATCGTGAAATTATTGATGACGGTGATGATATCATTTCATATGGTAGACGCCTTGATACTGTATATAATTTTAAGCCAAG
>JBLHPD010000348.1:0-3391 GCA_047624165.1 Clostridium sp.
TTTCAAACAAAAGAGAACTTGATCAATAAATGTATTCAAAAAATTATTGGTAACAGTATCAACACCTTCGGAGCAATGTATCAAAGTCTAACTTTAGAGCCTTTAGAAAAACTCCGCTTTCTTTCAAGATCAACTTGTACATTTTGGTGAAAAATCAGGGCATTTCCAGGGCATCTATTCTTTCTGACCTAACCTGTGGGAATTGCACAGACAACACCTCACAAACAATACAGGCATATCTTCCTGTAATGCGAGATATATATGGCGAAGCAAAATTAGAAAAGGAAATTTATCTATCCACGCACGTTTTTATTACAACTCTACAATCAGCATTTTTAAGGAGGGATGTTTTTATGCAGAATAAGCAATTTGATTTCTACGATACAAAGCAAAGAGAAGAATTTATTGATATGGTAGTAGGAATTATTTTCAAGTAATAAAATACTAAATTATATTACTCTATACGGAAAGGGGATATGAAATGAAAGTATTAATTATCAATGGTAGTGCTCATAAGGGAAACACTTGGACTATTGTTGAAATAGTTAAAACACGTATGCAAAAGATTTCGAATAATTCAATAGTTTTCGATGAAATACATTTAAGAGAAGTTAATCTCCCTATGTGCACTGGCTGCAACGCATGCTACATTAAAGGAAATGAAAAATGTCCTCACCATATTATAGTGCAGAAAATTATTGATAAGATCGAAGAAACTGATGCAACCATTGTTATAAGTCCTTGTTATAGTAATAATGTTTCTGCATTGATTAAAAATCTAATAGACCATATGTCATATATTACTCATAGACCAAGTTTTTTTACTAAGAAGGTTCTTGCGGTGTCTACCACAGGAGGAAAAGGTTCTAAATTTTGCACTAAATACCTAAGAGAAACATTTATGTGCTGGGGCTTTAATAGGGGATATGAATTACCCATAGTGTCCCATAGCTATGGTGGGTATGTTCCATCGCCAAAGGATATTGAGAAATCAAATAAAGCAACTGAGGTATTTTATAACGATATTGCCAGTGGTAAACTGTATTCTCCAACATTTGTTAATGCTCTAGTGTACAATATATTTCGTGGCATGAGTACGGTTGGAACACCAGAGGAATTATATGACAATAGATATTGGAAAGAAACCGGACTGATTAATGTTCCGTACTCGACTGAAGTACCCGTTTCCCTGTATAAGAGAGTTCTTGGAAATGTTATATATTACTTTGCAAGAAAAATGGCAGCTAAAACACCATTTACATATAAAAAATGAGAATGATAATAATATAATTTTAGAAAATTGGAAGGGTGTGGTAAAATAAATGAAGAAGTATTTATCAATACTCAGTATGGCAATTTGCCTTTAATGCAGCTAGTTTCAGTTACAGGAATTTGGGGTATAAGTTTTATGTTATATTGGTTTTACTCTTATGCGAATTGGATGTGGTTAAACGAGTTTAATATTAATAAAATAAAGAAGGGAACAGCTATTTTCATTTCTGTATTCACTTTAATGATGTTATTTGGAGGACTTAGGACTATTATATTAAAGCCAAGAGGTAAAACTGTAAAAGTTGCATCGATAAGTGTACCACATAAATACCTGAACAAAGATATACATGCAGCGATGAAGAATGAAAACTATTCAAAGGAGAATAAAGAATTATTTAAACAAAAAGTAGGTATTCTACAAGATGAATTATTAAATAAAACAAAACAGGAAGCAGAAAATAGTGCAAAAATAATATTTTGGGATGAAGTAAGTACACCTACATTTAAAGAAGATGAAGATTTATTGCTAGAGAAAGTAAGTAGTATTGCAAGACAATACAATGTAAATATTTTATTATCATTGTGTACAATCCAGCAAGGAAATGCTTATGATGAAAATAAATCTGTGTTTATTGATGGAAAAGGTAAAATAAAGTATACATATCTTAAATCAAAAATAGTGATAGGCGATAATGATAAGGTTGGCGATGGAATAATTAAGTATGTAGATACTTCTTATGGAAGAGTAGGAAACGCTATTTGTTTTGATGCAGACTTCCCCTCATATATAAGACAAGCTGGAAAGGACAATATAGATATTCTACTACTTCCGAGTTCAGATTGGAAAGAAATAGACCCTATTCATACAAAAATGGCTGTATTCAGAGCAGTGGAAAATGGATTCTCAATGATTAGGCAAGTGCAAGATGGATATTCATTATCAACTGATTATCTAGGAAATACCATTTCTTCAATGGATTACTTTAATACAGATAATAAGGTTATGATATCTTATGTTCCGATAGAAGGTGTAAAAACAATATATGCTTCAATAGGAGACATTTTTGCATGGGTTTGCACCTTTGGATTTTTAATTATGTTAGTTGTTAGTATTAGATTAAAAAATTCTTTTAAGTAATCTAAACGATATTTTTATGGGTACATACGAAAGATGTAAAACAACTTAACAAATAATAAATTTGAAGGAGAAACAAAATGGTTTTATTAGTCGTTGATGCACAAAGGTTAATAACAAATGAAAAACTATATAAATATGATATATTTGTATCTAATGTTAAAGAAATAATACATGAGGCTAGGGCAAATAATATTGAAGTAATATATGTACGTCATGATGATGGTATAGGAAGTGAATTAACAAAAGGAACTGATGGGTTTGAAATATATGAAAACTTTCAACCAATCAATGAAGAAAAAATATTTGATAAAGAGGTTAATAGTGCTTTTAACGGGACTGGGTTATTAGAATATTTAATAGGTAAAGGTAAAAAAAATATAATTATTGTAGGGCTTCAAACAGATTATTGTATTGATGCTACTATAAAATGTGGATTTGAACATGGATTTAATATTATAGTTCCAGCGTATGCAAATACAACAGTTAATAATAAGTTTATGTCTTCAAATCAAAGTTACAAATACTACAATGAATTTATGTGGAATTGTAGATATGCAGAATGTATATCAATGGATGAAACACTTAAAAGAATGAAATAGTTAAATTCAAATTTGTAGATTTCATGTAACATACTTGTATATTCAATTCTGTCGTATTTTTCTTATAGTACGGTGCGACAAGAAGTCGCTAATTAGTGGTGTTTCGTAAGAAACTTCGTTAGTAAGCATAAAAGATGAAATTATGAAATATAAGGATTTACTAGATGACGGGATTATTAAAGAAAAAGAGTTATCGCGGCCTCGTGCCGCGGATTTATTAGAGAGAGGTAATAGAATATTTAGACGGGTTAGTATTTGAGTAGTCACGGAAACTAATAAATAAAACTTGAATTTGTATGGAGTTGCATAGAACTATAAATTTTATGATACGAGAGCAGTTAGTGATAAAAATAGGTATAGCAAACAAGCCTGCACGGTGCAA
>JBLHPD010000349.1:0-3381 GCA_047624165.1 Clostridium sp.
TAATATTCACCACCAATCAAATCATATTATTAATCTCTCTGGTAGTATATTCGACATCGAATAGCCAATATCCTTTTTGCCAAAATAAGGGTTTTATTGATTTGCAATGGCTGAGTAGTAACAGTTAAACATAATGTCATCTTTAATTCCTCTTTTTTTAGCTTGCCATTCTGCAAAAGATACTGCTCCAATTATACCAAATGCAACCATTAGCCCAAAAAAATACACGTGCAAAGGTCCAATACTAAATAATTCTCTCATAATATATTCTCCCTTAAAATACTATTTTAAATTCATCTAAAACTATTATTACAAAAGATTATAAAGGTATTATGAAGATTTGCATTTTTTATTATAATATTATAGCTCAAGACTATGAGATACGTCTTGAGCTATATTTCTATTAGAAAATAACAAATTTCTTTTAAAAATAGTGTTACTTTAAATCTTAAATTTTTGTACTAAGGCATTCAATTCATCGGACAGTTCTGCTTGTCTTTGTGCAGACCTCGCAACGTCTTGAATTGCGATTGTTGTATCATCTACACTACTTAGTATCCCTTCTGAACTTGTTGCTGACTGCTCGGCGGTAGTAGATACGGTTTCAATGGCTAGGCTAGTTTGCTCTATGGCACTAAGTATTTGACTTGTACCACTTGCGATCTCTTCTGACATAGCTTTAACAAATGCTGAATCCTCCTCATATTTTATAGCAGTTTCTAGAAACAACTCATAATCCGGATTTACATTATTATCAATAAATGCTAGTATGTCTTGAGTGTTATTAGAAAGATTCTTGAAAGCATTATTTACTTGAATTATAACAGCTTGTATGTTTGAAACATTTTTTGATGATTGTTCTGCAAGCTTACGTATTTCATCTGCTACTACAGCAAAGCCTTTTCCCATTTCGCCAGCTCTTGCTGACTCAATTGCCGCATTTAATGCTAAAAGATTTGTTTGAGAGGCTATATTTGCTATAGAATCTGCCATTACTTTAATTTCTTCAACAACCTTCCCATCCTCTATTGCTTTTAGTATGTTTATTTGCTTTTCCTTATATATATTCTTAGAAATATCTATAGCTTTTAATCCTTTATCTTTTATTTCTGCGGCTCTAGCCTGTATTTCATTAGAAGCTTTATCTCCCTCTTTAGCTTTGTTCGAAAGTTCAATAGAATTTGAAGTTATTTCCTGAATTGATGCATTTACTTCTTCTGAAGTTGCACTCAGATTTTCAGTTCCAGCTGATATCTCTTTGGTAGCTTCGTTAATATTGGTTATTTTTGTTGAAATTCCTTCTATTGTTGCAGAAATTTCTTCGCTTGAACTACTTATATTGCTGGAGCTTGAAATTATTGTTGATATAAGATTTCGAGTGTTTTCAGCTGCTTTATTTAAAGCATTAGATAATTTTCCAATTTCATCTTTTGAATTCAAATCTATCCTTTTAGTTAAATCGCCACCACCTAGATCGTTCGCAAATACTAAAACTTTATTTATTTGTTTTGATAATAAAGTTGATACCAGGAACCCAAGTAATATTGCAAAAATAAAACCAAATATCACTATGCTGGTCATTAGATTAAATGAGTTTTTGAATATTAAATTATTACTCTTATTTGCATCTTCAGCTTCCTGTAAATTTGATTTAATCATTTCATTAATACTATCAAAGGTTTTTTGTCTTGCCTCTGTTACCATCGTAAAAGCCATCTGTGCTTCATCATATTTGTTCAAATCTATTAATTCCATAAACCCTTTACGTTCCATCATATATTGTTCGTGAAATTTTATGAATTTTGTTAATAACTCTTTTTCTGTACCTGTTGCATTAGTGTTTTTAAATTCTTCAGAGATAGCCATGTCTTTATCTGTTAATTTTTTAATTTCAATTTCGATTTCCTGTTTTTTGGAAACATCTTTTATAGTTAAGAGAGATAACAAATCCGAATGTATCTGTAAAAAATTTTCTTTTAACTCCCCCACTTTTCTCAAATGCATTAAATTATCTTCATACATGGAATTTGAGTTTTCATTTATCTTTCTTATTTGTGATATCCCTATAAACCCAACAACTCCCATAAGAAATGAAATTAATAAAAAACATAATATAAGTTTTTGTGCAATTTTCAGATTCTTAAATATTCTCATAGACCTTCCCCCCGCCATTTATGTTTGTATTAGTAAAATTAAAAAATAATTTTCTCTTGAGAAACCATTCCCAAAACAACTAACCTTACAATAATCTATAATATACCATTTTTATGTAGAAGTTATGTAGAAATATACCATTTTAATAATTTAATGGAATTCAATTTAATCCAATAATAGTTTATGTTTTTTTAAAATTCATATTAAAGAATAACTTTATACTATTTATTTTAATAACAAAAAAAGCAGAAAGAAATATAAATTTCTACTTTTTATTTACCAGTTTAATTACGTCTTTAAAAAGTCAAAACTACTTTTCAAACGCATCCTTAGAGTTTTTTTCTTTTTTTGAACCACAACAACTTTTTCCACTATTATTTTCATTATTTTCAGAATGACCACCACAACAGCCTAACCCTAATTTAGACATTGCATACATTACACCTATAAATAACAGTATTGTTACTATTGTTTCCATATTTATCTCTCCTTTTTATTTTTCTTATAACCTATACCTATTATACAAAACACTTATAAATATTTTATGTAGAAATGCACTATTTATTAGAATAACTGTAGCAAAGACCTGCTTATCAGAATTATAAGCTTTTCTCAAACGCATAAGAAGATTATACAACATTATTTTTTAATGAAGTATAATCTCTTATTTCTTACATATAACGACTTCTTAATGAGTTTTACCCTGGACCATCATTGTTTTAATTTCTTGCTGTAATTGAGTTATACTTTTCATTTTTTCATCTCTTAATTGAGTGAAAAGCTGGCGTACCTCTGGATTGCTAACTTCCATCATATATTTATTATACATAGCCTGTAACATCATTTCATTTTGTAGTGAATCATGTAAAAAATCAATAGTATTCATGTAACATCTCTCCTTTTAAACAATTGAAAACTTGGACATCGTTTGTGACAGTGTACTATAATGGTTGCGAGCACTTTGTTCCATTCCTTTTAACATTTGCTGGAGCTTGGGATCAGTAATTTGTTGTGAAAACTGAGCATATTTTTTAGCTATGCTGTCTTCATGAAATTGCATTTCTTTAAAAGCATTATTCATTATTTCTTGTTCTGTAAGCATTTTGTTACTACTCAGCCATTGCAAATTAATAATTTCCTTATATTGGCAAAAAGGGTTTTGGTTATACAACGTCGAATATAAACATCAGATAGATTAAAAATATGATTTGACTGGTGGTGAATATT
>JBLHPD010000350.1:0-3330 GCA_047624165.1 Clostridium sp.
TCTCAAATACAAAAGAGCAAAGATGCTTAAATTGTGGCAACGTTAAGTAAATAATCTCTATAATAAAGTTGTTAATTGATTTAGTATAGCGTATATTATTTTCTGTAGGCATTTTTATCCATACCTTAGTTATATTTCTTCACAGTAATATAACTAAGGTATGATGGTGAAAATGTCTATTTTTATGTTTATTTTAATTGATTCCAAAATATGTTAGTAAATTTGATTATCTATATCTAACGATGGTTAATTGTAAATAAGTGGGTTGAGGGTGTAAGTTTACGATTTGAGGGCACTCCACCAACTAGAGTAACAATTTTAATTATAAGGAACACTCTATCTACAATTTCATATATTATACAAGGACTAAAAATCCTAAAAAATAAATTTATGGAGATGGATTTTTTATGGCTTTAACACTAGATTTTGATACCCCAATAACCAGTTCACCTCGTGCTGTTGCAGTAACAGGGAATGTTGCGGCATATAGCCAAGGATATTTAACAATTAGCCTTGACGTTACTAACGCTAGTACTGCATCTAGAAATCGTTCGTTTTACAGAACAATAGTTTATGATAATACAGCGAAAGCGACATCTCTAGCAGTTAGTACTTCTTATACTTTGTCAATTGTACCAAAAATCTTAGGATCAGATACTATTTCAGCTGCTGCTCAGGCTTGGTCATACACCCCTAATGCTTAATATTAACTAGTTTAAAATTCCATGGAGCCATAACTGGCTCCATGTTCTAAGTTAAGGTGATAGAAAAGAGGTGATGTTTTGGGAAGTATAATAATTCCTGCTACTAAAAGTCTCACAGTGACCAATAAATTACCAAATGGAAATATAAATAATGATAGTATAATTATAGGTAACGATGGTGTAGATAAATATATTAGTTACTTATTTTTTGATATTTCTGCTATACCAAATGATGTTTGCATTTTAAGTGCTGAGCTCGTACTTTTTAAGATGAACGAATTTTATAATGATTTCAAAAAAGAGTTTTCGGTATACCCATTGAGAGATTATTTTAGCAGTTATACAACTTTCAACAATCGTCCGCGAGTAGTTACAACCATGAAAAGAAATTTTTATCCTATAACTACAAATGTTGCTGTAACAGTTAATTTAACCTACTACATTTCATTATGGCTCAAAAATAAACTGACTAACACAGGGATATCAATAATTACTAAAAGTAACAATACTTTCGCAGAATTTGGTTCTTCAATTTGTAAAGATAGCTACCTCGTTCCTTTTATAAAAGTTGTTACTGGTAACGAGTGCAATAGTGAAAAACCTGATTGTAATCAAGGAGGGGCGTCTATAAGAAAAGTTAGGGTTATAGGAACTGTTGCTGAAGGCTCACAATACTCATCTGTAGTAAATGTTGGAATAAACCGAAAAGGCACTGGACATATAGATGATTATTATGTTGCTGATGAATATGATAACTTATCAGGCGGAAGTCCTCTTCATGTAGACAAGATTTATAATATTGCTATTACTCCAAAGAAAAAACCAGACGATGTTGAAAATATAGAATTATATGGTTCTTATAAGGGATAGGGTGCTATTTAGTGGTTATAATTATCACTCTATTCCTTAACATAGTTAAGTGAAAATTTAAATCTTAATTTAATGATTTACATAATCATAAATTTATATCCTAGTTGGATGTCAATAGATAATTTAGAAGGGGGAATAATGTAGTGGGAAATATCGTAAATATAAGTCCAGACCTTAATGAAAGTGATAAAAAGAACATTGTCTTTTTTGTAAAACAGGGATTAGATAGTTTTTTAGAAGATATTATTGTGGGATTGTCAGGTGAATATGTAACTAAAAAGATAATCGTAACAAATTTAAAACAAATTGATGAGGGAATGGAATGGGCAGATATATGCTGGTTTGAATGGTGTGATGAACTAATATCCTATGGAAGTAAGCTTGATATAGCTGAAGAAAAGGTAATTATATGTAGATTACACAGCTATGAAGCTTTTACAGACTATCCAGCTAATGTTGAGTGGGGGAATGTTGATAAAATTATATTTGTGGCAGAGCATATTAAAAACTTTGTTGTTGAAAATTATTGCATAGATGAGGAAAAAGCCATAGTAATTCCTAACGGTATTGATTATAAAAAATGGGATTTTGCTGAAAGAAGGCCGGGATTTAATATTGCATATGTGGGTTATATAAATTATAAAAAAGGCCCCATGCTATTATTGCATGCTTTTAAAAGTATTTATGATAAAAATAACAAATATAAGTTATTTATTGCTGGTAAGTTTCAAGATCAAAGAGATATTTTATATTTTAATCAAATGATTAAAGAGTTTGAATTAGAAGACAATATAATTTTTGAAGGCTGGCAGGATGATCTTGATAGATGGTTAGAGGATAAAAATTATATACTATGCACAAGCATCCTTGAATCACAAAACATGAGTGTTATGCAAGCAATGGTAAAAGGGATAAAGCCTATAATCCATAATTTTGTTGGGGCAAAAAATATTTATCCTAGTGATTTAGTTTGGAACACAATAAATGATGCTGTTGATATGATAAGTAACAACGATTATAAATCTGAGGAATATTATGCCTTTGTTAAAGATAAGTTTGGAGATCGGCTACAAATAGAAAAACTAAAAGCTGCACTTGTAAATTTAATTGTAACGAAAGTAGTTGCAACAAGGGAAAATCCTCTAGTTACTATTGGTATAACAAACTATAACGGTAAGCAATACCTATCAAAATGTGTAGACTCTTATTTAGATCAAACTTATAAGAATATAGAAATTCTACTTATTGATGATTTCTCAACCGATGGTTCTTATAAAATAATAAGGGATTATGAAGATCAATATGAAAATATACATGCAATTTACCACACTGTAAACTCAGGCGGAGCCTCAAAGGGTATCCAAGAAATTATTAAAAATGCAAAAGGGAAATATTTTCAATGGATTGCTTGTGATGACTTCCCTGAAAGAGATGCTATTTATAAATTTGTGGACTATTTAGAGAAAAATATCACCAAGGACTATGTATTCAGTAACCTTAATATAGTAAATGAAGATAGTATAAAAGTTAACCAGTGGGACTACCAACTTCATATGCAAAATAAGATTGTTGAGCATATTTTTAAATCTGCATCAGGTTTAATACCTATGAATTGTCTATATAAGTCCAGCTTTTTTAGAGATAATGAAATAAATTGGATAGTATATAGAGAAAACGATTTTTCAGCAGATACGTTAAATTCTCTGCAATTTATTAAATACAACTGGAATTACGGCAAAATTGATTGTGCAGTAAT
>JBLHPD010000351.1:0-3312 GCA_047624165.1 Clostridium sp.
AAAAATATCGCTAAAAAACATAATATTCTTTTGCATGAAGGAGTTTACACAAGTGTTTTAGGACCTCAACTAGAAACGAGAGCAGAATACAGAATGTTACAGATTTTAGAGACGGATGCTGTTGGAATGAGTACAGTGCCAGAAGTAATTGTTGCCAAGCAACTCAATTTGCCTTGCGCTGCAATTTCTGTTTTAACGGATGAATGTGATCCTAAGAATTTACAACCTGTTAATATTTCAGAAATTATTGCCATCGCTGGTAAAGCAGAACCTAAAATGATTACACTTTTTAAAGAAGTGATTATGATTTTATAATTTAGAGACTTTAAATAAGTGTTTTAAAAAAAAGTCCTATTATACTAATTACTTAATAGTATAATGGGACTTTTTTCGTTAACTTATTTAATTTTTTTTAACTTATCGTTATTTCTGTTTCCATTTTTATCTGAATACCAGTCTAAAGAAGAATTTAAAAGTACAAAGTCATCAAAATTAGGATATGCTTCTACTATTGGAATTCCTTCTTTTGGCCAAGGCAAATCCATAGGTAAATCATTTAACACCCAAGGAAATCCGTTAGCGTTTACAAAAAGACTTGTAATACCCGCAGATTTATCATCACATCTTAAAAAATTACTAGAATCATTAAACATTGAAGGGTTATTTAATGCCGAATAATTAGCATGTAATTTATTGTACAAAGGGTGTATCTCATACCCCATTTTACCGTCTTGAAGTATAAATTCATCGTAAGCGCCGTTTATATTTGTAACCGTTCCTGAGATTAATGGAATTTCTGAATAATCGGTATTCACTGTATTCACAATAGCACGAGCGTTTGTAGTATAAATAGCTTTAATATTATTAAAAATAAATAAGGTTGTTTTATTCTGGCTATCATGAACTCTTTCTATTTGGATTGCAGAATAGTATTTAGAGCTATCTAAACTTAAAGTTGCGTTATCATCTCCATCCATAACTCTTAAAACAAAACTGTTATTAAAAGCTCCTCCCATTGCTGGAAATTTATAATCGAACTTAATCTCTGTAACAGAAGCGTTTTTCCCGTTATTAGTATTTCCATTATTAATACCTTCTTGATAACTGTAATTGTGGACCAAATCGTCTAGATCATAATCTCCCATACATGGATATAAATCTTCATATAGTGTTGTAAAAAAACTACCTTGTCCTTGTGGATAATTATAAGAAGCTACATTTGGGTTGTTATCATCGACATCTACACCAGCAATTACTCCATCTTTATCAGCATCAAGTGCATTGTTATAGCCTGGTGAACAACCACCAGATGAAATAAAAGTAGTACATGTACTCAATACTTTATTACCTACCATATTGTCTGTAATACTACTAGAACAAACATCTAATTCTCCTTCAAAACCAGTATTTCCATTAAAAGTTATTGCACCTGTTTCTATAATAGAATATGCTTTACCTCCTTTTATTTTAGCGTTAGATAGTATGCTTTTACATTTAAAAATAGACCCTTCTTTAATAGTAACTTCGCTATTAGAATTATTTGTAAAACTTCCTGTAATTACTGTATAAGAAGCATTGGTAAAATCAATTTTTTTATTGTTAATAAAGTTACCAGAAATAATTGTTTGACATTCATTACTAAATTCTCCATTACCATTCACTATAAAATGGCCGGCAACATTAATTGCTGATTTTTCTTTATTATGAAGTTTACCAGAAATTGTAGCATGACCACCTAAATTCACTGTTCCTCCATCAATATCAAAATGTCCATCATCAGTTATATTTAAAGAGCCAGAAATATTACATACACCTGCATAAATATTTAAATCTTGTGAAGAAACATCCAAATTACCTGTAATATTTGTAGTTGACCAACTGCTAAATTCAACATTTTTTGAGACATTTAAATTTGTTCCATTAAAGGTGCCTTCATTATAAATAGTTGAATTTATCGTTCCAGAGAGCGTTAAAGTTGCTCCACTAGCTACATAAACTGTAAGATTACCACTATTATCATTTAAATAATCTGGTTTCCAAGAGCCTCCACTACAGATATACATCTCTGTCTTTTTATCAACATTGATTCCTTGAGTTGAATTTCCACTTATTTTGAAATTACCATTATCGCTTCCGGTAAATTCTGAATAATCAGCACAACTCCATGTTGGAGCATCATTATTTGAAGATGATTTACTAGACTTCGCAGAAGTACCACTTTTAGCTTCGTCCCCATCTACATCGATTACTGCTTCATCTTCAATAATTAAATTTTCTAATTCTGCGGGCGTTACAACCCACTCTCTTATACCTGTTGCTAAATCTGCCTGCACCGATAATAAACCTACGTGATTAGGAATTTTAACAATATTACTAATTGATTTTTCTCTATCTATAACGCCACTATATAGTAACTTAAAGACATCATCTTCAATTTTATATATTTTTACTTTCACAAAATCTGCTCGAGATTCTTCAGATAAATTTATATTGGTGTTTTGCAATGCAATTGGTCTTAAATCATGACCTTCTGGAACAACTAACGTTGTAATATCATCCGTAATGTATTCTACTACTTCTGTAGCAGTTTTTGGAAACTCGTGAGAGCAACTTATAAATAATGCTACGAAAAAAATTAGGGAAAAAAATTTAGTTTTCATAATAATAATAATAATAGATGTTGGGATTAACTGTTTCAAACTTAATAATTATAAAATGAACTTCTTAAATAAAATTCACTTTTAATTTTTATCAAAATTATAGTTTTAAACGCTTTAAAACCCCTGAACACGTTAATTAACGGATTGATATCGATGGCTTGACTTTCTAAACCCGTAAATGAACTTCAAAAGATTCGTTTAACTCACTTTACGAATTACACCCTTATAACAAGGCAATCAAAACTAAACTATTGTTTTATGCTCATCTTAGTTGTGAATTGATTTCAAATTGTATTTTTACGTGAAGATTCACAAGAACCATTCGTTATCGAATTTAACTCCATTAGTTTTATTTCATATCTCAAATATATTAGTTTTGAAATTTAAAAGAACACTCCGAACTTATTAGGGGCTAAACTAGTGTCGGTATCGGTGGAAAATCCATTGAAGATACATCGATTTATACAAATGAGTTTATCAAAAATTAAAACCGATAAGAGCGATGCAAAACAGATCTATAGGTATGCATTAAAAGTAGATTTAACGCTTTGGTATGGAGAATCAGAAATGCAGCAAGACAGTCTTCAGATTGTTCGTTTGTTAAGTAATTACACAAAACAGAGCACAATGATGAAGAACAAACTACATGGCG
>JBLHPD010000352.1:0-3284 GCA_047624165.1 Clostridium sp.
TCTTGTCATTACCTTTCTTCACATCTAGAAAGATGTATCCATCTGAGCTTCCAGTTATTCTTCTCATAGCAAGACTAAACTTCCCAACCCCAACAAGTGACTGCTTAATGTACCTAACTAATTCACTTGTCGGAATATTACTTTCAAACGGAAATACTAACGTTATATGTGGAGCAATATAGTCAAAAAGTGGGTCATATTTCTCTCTTATTTCATTTATTAACCTGACATTGTTGAATTGGGGAAAAATTACGATTGCACGACTAAACATTCTATTACCTCTCTCTCTAATAAATCCGCGGCACGTGGCCGCGATAAACGCTGAATGGCGTATAACGTGACCTGTTGCTGACGTTCCTGAACCTTAGCCCGACGGGCTTAATGAAGGAATGTGCCTTGGCGGTGTTTTCATTTTCTTGCTTAAAAGATACACTTGTATAATTAACCTGTCCAAGTTTGAAGGACTCACCAGCCAAGGCGAACGGCGGCTTAACCAACAATAAAAAGAATGGTTTGAATGAATTAATTTTTTATGATTTAAATGCGAAATTACCATTTTTAAATATAGGTATTTCATTCTGAGTTTTCGTAATCCCTATTATATCAAGATCTTTTGTACCTATCATAAAGTCTACATGTACAAGCGAATCATTGATTTTTAATCTCCCAAGTTTCTCATTTGACATGTTTTCAATATTCTTTATACAGGGATAGGCAGCACCTATAGCTAAGTGGCAAGACGCATTCTCATCAAATAAAGTTTTGTAAAACATTGTATTCAAATTTGATATAGGTGAATTATAAGGTACTAGAGCAACTTCACCAAGGTAATGTGAACCTTCGTCAGTTTCAATAAGTTCCTTTAGTACCTCATATCCTTTTTCAGCGTAAAAATCAACAATCTTTCCATCCTTAAAAGTAAGAGAGATTTTTTCAATTATGCTGCCATTATAACTAAAGGGCATTGTGCTAACTACAGTGCCATTTACTCCAGTTTTTTTAGGTAGTGTAAATATTTCTTCAGTAGGTATATTAGCACTAAATTCTATACCTTCTGGAGTATATGCAGAACCTGAAATCCATATATGATTTTCAGGAAGCTCTATTTTCAAATCTGTACCTAATGAATTTTTATAGTGCATATATTTAAACTCATTGGAATTTAAAAAGTCAGAATTTATTTTTAAACTCTTTATGTGCTTGTCCCAAGAAACGACAGAGTCGTTATCTTCATCTATCCTCGTAACTTTAAATACAGCTTTCCAGAGTTTTTCTATAGCCTCATCTTCTGAAATATTTGGGAATACTTTTTTCGCCCAAGCCTTTGTAGGAAATGAGACAATACACCAAGAATTTTTACCGGACATTTTTCTGTCTGCATATTCTTTTAGTGCAGAACTTCTTACTTTACTTGCTTTTAATGCTCGTTCAGGATCTATATCCTTCATAAGTTCTGGGTCTTTAGTATCAATAGCTAAAAAAGCTGCACCTTCTCGTGCATAGGATAAATAAAATTCCTTGTGCCATTCTGGAAATTCTTCAAACGCCTCTACTGGTGCATACAAAAACTTAATTTTAGAGAGCAATTCATCCACCCATTCTACGACTACATCCTTAGCCCCTTCTTCATATGCGATTTTTGTGATGATTCTTGTAAATGCCGCACATTCTATAGGTGAAGTTATTACAAGTGTTTGATTTTTTTGAATATTTACTCCGGATTTTACAATAAGACGAGCATATTTTTCTGATAAATTGTTATTCATATGAAAACTCCTTTTTATAGTAATTATTAGTTGTACAATAACTTACCATTGTGACTTATTCTTAATATTTCACTCTCTAGAAATCATTATTTACGCGTGCTAATCTTCCATAGACTTGAAATTTCACATAAGGTTTCGTGTTGCCGACGTTTCCCAGCCCCAGTTTGATCGCACTTGGGTTGGGGAATGTGCCTTGGCTACGGGCTAATTATCGCCCTATATATAGATTATAAGTATAAATTTACATGTCACTATATGAAAATAGTCCACCAGCCAAGGCGGACGGCATCACTCTTTTTTCTTAGATTACATAGATTACATAGATTACTTATAGCATTATTTCGCGAATTTAATAATAAGAATATTTAGTTGAACACTTTTTCTGTTAGATGTCTGATAACGTTTCTTGTCGCCGAATTAAAATGTCTAATTCTTAAAGAATAAACTTAACCATCTTGTTATATTCCGAACTTACTCAATATGCTCTTCTTTAATCCTTATAATCTCTACCAGAGGATATCTTTCATTTATCATTCCCACTAAACTTTCCAATCCAAATATCTCGGTAAATGTATGACTACCAACTATAAGATTTATTTTACTATATTGTGCATATTGAACAGTATACAGTATCTTCTCGCCAGTAAAATATGTATCACAACCTAACTTAACAGCATCTTATATATCAGTGGCAGAAAAACCAGCTCCTGTTATCACTCCTATTTTCTTAATTAATCTTTCATTGTTTTTCCATTTTCGTATTGGCTCTTCTAACAATATTTCTATTCTATTCACAAGTTTTTCAAACTCGATAGGTTCATCTATTTCTCCTATCCTTCCACAATACATTCCCTCATCATTTGAAAACTTATCTATAACCTTAAATCCAAGTTTTTTCAATATTGAAGTGTTGTTACCAAATTCAGCATCATCTAATGGTAAATGAATATAGAAATGAGTTATGTTACTTTGTTTTAAAATTTCAAGCGCGTCTTCCTTTAATCCAGTCATCCACTCCCATGCATCATGATGTGTTATTAGTAAATTAACATTATTTTTTACTGCCTCTTGTGCAGACTCAATAGTTAAGTTAGTGCAATATCCCAATTTTAAAACATCTTCTCTCCCTATATTAGTGAATCCATATTCATTTTTTCCTTTTACAATCTTTAATTTTTCTTTTGTAAAAATATCAATAATAAAAGTTTCAAAATCTTTAATTAACATATGTTCTCCTTCCTTTTTTATAATTAAGCTTTTATGACCGACTATTATATAAAATTTAGCTGTTCTAAACATATCTCTAAATCACCTTTCTTACTGTTTATTGTTGTATTAATATATCTCTTTAACTTACATTAACTTACTTGTTAAGCTTTATTCGTATAGGCTTAATAATTCTTGTAAGCGATGGAACAAACACCGTAATGTAAATTAACCTCCCTTTTGATATACTTTGATAAAGTAGTCGATGGGAGGTTTTATTTTGAGATCCACAGCTAAAGATCAGCTTCTTTG
>JBLHPD010000353.1:0-3269 GCA_047624165.1 Clostridium sp.
AACACTTTTTTTTGTTTTTTCTATATGACTAACTCCAAGTTTATAAATATCTTCTATTTTATCTAAACTTTTTTTAACAATCTTATCTTTAAAATTGGAGTTAACTATTTGTTTTGATATCTCATATAGTATTCTATTATTTGAACTATCTATTAATAATTTATCCCAATTTATACTATCTATTTTGATATCATCAATTGAATATTTAATATTTAATATTGCTAATTGTAGCTTTAGTTCTTCTGTCATTTTAATGCCTTTATTTTATAAAATATATTAGTATACCCATCATCACTATAGCTCCATTCTTTGTCTAACTTAGCCTTAACATATAAGTCGAAAAAAGGATCCCTTCTAAAAATCCATTTGGCTATATATAAATTCCACCAACTAAATATTTCCCAATGCTTACCTATTGTAGTAATATTTTGAATTTCATAACTATAAGATGATAATAAATCATTTAATTGTTTTTTTGAATAATGTCTATGACCTATTAGCCACCAAGCAGGATCAAAAACTGTACTGAAAAATGATTTATATGGGGTTGAAAAATAACAAATCCCTTGATTTTTCAATACTCTGTTAATTTCTTTAAACATCATTATTTCTGTGTTTTTTGGAATATATTCTAACACCTCCCAACTAACAATTGTGTCAAAACTATTATCTTCATAAGGCAAATCGATTGCACTACCAATCTCAAACTTAATTTTTTGATTTGTTATATTTGATTTTGCCACATCTAAATCTTTATCAGTAATTTCAATGCCTATTGCTTCATCAATATCATATTTCAAAATATTCAATTCAAACCAACCAAAACCACAACCAATATTTAAAATTCTTTTATTAATTAAATCATTTTTATCAACATAATTTAATGAATAATTCAATCGCCCATTAAGTATTAGCTCTGGTTTTGTATTTAATATATTAATCATACTTTTCCTTTTCTAATTTTTTAACAACTTGAGGACGAGAATCTTTTGGATGATATACAATAAATGTTATTCCATAAACTACTACAGCTATAAAACATAATAATGGATATAAAAACCATGCTAAATCTTTACTCTTTCTGTATCCAGTAAAAGATTCAATTATCGGTCCTATAAATGTAAAATTATACATGATAGTATAAATAAGTCTTAAGCTAGAGTATCTTTTCGTCCAAATTATATCATTCGTACCAGTTTTTTCTTTTCTTTTTGATCTTTCAATAAATTCTTTTCCTGAGCGAATTCTTTTTTTTATAAATCCAGCTAAACTACTAATATGATGATGGAAAATACCACTATCTTTATAGAATAAAACATCTTTATATCCATTTTGAACGACTAAAGACGCAATATCAGCCTCATCAAAACTATTTGTATCTATTTTATCAAATATATCAAAAAAAACTTCTGCTCTCCAAATAAATCCATTTGCACCAAATGCTGGAAAAGTATTATTTTTTATTGTTCGTATTTCATAATTACCTTTATCTTTAATTATGGAATTTTTCCTTAGATTTGATATATGCCTTACAATAGGATCTTCCGTCACCATTAATATAGATATTCTATTTATAGCGGTATCACTACTATTAACTATAAAGTTAGCATCTGCTGCAAAACATTGCTTATTGATTTCTAGCAGATTAATATTTTCATATAGCCACTTATTATCTTTTATTTCATTATCTGCATCAATTAAAATAAAATAATCACTATTTCTATCTACTTTTGCAATACCGACTGCTTTACCAATTTGTGCATCTCTTTGATGATTTACTACAAAATAAACGTTGTATTTTTTTGCAATTTCTATTGTTTTATCCTCAGACAATCCATCAGAAATATATATATCTATTTTATTTTGGTCATAATTTTGATTTCTTATACTTTTTAAACACCTATCTATATTAAATTCTTCATTGTACGTTGGTATCACAATAGATACTTTTGGATAATTATTCATTTACTTTTTCCATTTTAATAATCTATTTATAAAAAATATAATAATTTTTTCCTCAAATAATCATACTTTGAATTGCCTGATTTTCACAACCATATATAGGATTCAATTTGCTTCTAGGCATAGACATAGGTACATTTGAACTTAAAATAATATCTTTTTTTGCTACGATATTATTTGTTATAATTATCACTAATACTTATATTTAGTGACCAACTATGACTAACACTCGATTTCATCCCTTGGCATAAAATACGTAGGATTATATATTGTATCTCCAATATAGGGTTTCAGTTCATCATCTCCATACTTTTTTATATACTCTTTTTGTAATCCATCACATATATGATTTAGAGCACAAGATGAACACTTATTTCCTTTTTTTCTCATTGTTAACAGTTGTACTCTTTGTATTGCTAAGTGCTTTTTATTATCCCAATTAGCAACCCAAAAGTAAGGGTTAGTTAAAGACAAAAATGCCCCACCTGCAAGTCCTGCCCAATACACAAGTTTACCTCTTTTTTGTAATGTTGACAAACAGTAATCCCACTCTTTTTTTTCATATTGTAATTGAAAAAATGGTTTTAAATGACGCTCATAACCTTTCATAAGACAATAAGGTAAATGTCTTACATTAATATGAGGAACTTTATCATTAATTGCGTCTATTGCTTTCTTAACTTCTGTTGTTATAACTCCATAACTGTTAAACTTAACCTTTTGGTCAGCAGTAATAGCATCATTGTTTGGATGAAACAAAATTAAGTTAATAGCGTCAGGCTTATAAGAAGCCATTAAATCAACAGCCTGGTTTAACTCATGAAAATTTTCTTGGTTTACTACATAATTAAATCTTAAACTAAGTCCATCTATAGAATTTACTTTTTCAGCTGTTTTTAAAACAGCATGATGAGATTTTAGAATTTTTGTTAAATGGTCATGTAATTCAGGTGAAAATGAATGTAAAGACAGCAAGATATCATTCAATCCTGCATCAACTAACTCCTGCAAATAGTGCTCTTTTCTAGCGATTATAATACAATTTGTAATAACATTTATATCTTTATAACCTATTTCTTTTGCATAAGATATAACTTCAACTAAGTCTTTTCTTATTGTAGGTTCTCCACCAGTAAAATCTATAGCTGTTTTTCCCCATTGTCGACCTTGTTTCAATCTCTGTTTTATCTCTTCTGTGCTTAAGTCGTTTGTATTTCCACTTTCTATTTGTTCTAAATAATAACAAAAAGAACATCGAGCATTACAGGCATATCCTACATGTAGAACCATTCTTTTTGTTATTATAT
>JBLHPD010000354.1:0-3268 GCA_047624165.1 Clostridium sp.
AGAAAGTAGCAGGCGATGTTTATCCATGTACTGATGATGGTTCTTATGGATACAAGGGACTTGTTACAAATAAATTAAAAGAATTAGTTCAAAATGAAGGTAAGAAATATGATTTAGTTATTGCTATTGGACCAATGATAATGATGAAATTTGTTTGTAAGTTAACAGAAGAACTTGGGATAGCAACTATTGTAAGTATGAATCCTATTATGGTAGATGGAACAGGAATGTGTGGAGGTTGCAGACTTACTGTAGATGGGGAGACTAAGTTCGCTTGCGTTGATGGTCCAGAATTTGATGGACATAAGGTTGATTTCGCAGAAGCAATGAGAAGACAAACAATGTATAAATCGCAAGAAGTATCTAAAACTGAAGGTATTAAACCTGGTTGCGGTTTAACAGGAGGTGCTAAGTAATGAGTATAAAGAAGAGAGTGAAAGTAGCAGAACAAGATCCAAAAGTAAGAGCAACTAATTTTGAAGAAGTATGTTTAGGATATACAGAAGATGAAGCAGTTGAGGAAGCATCGAGATGTTTAAACTGTAAAAAGCCACTGTGTGTTACTAAATGTCCAGTAGCAATAGATATTCCTGGGTTTATTCAGCATGTTAAGAATAGAGAATTTGTTGATGCAGTTAAGGTAATAGCAAAATATAGCGCATTACCAGCTGTTTGTGGCAGAGTTTGTCCGCAAGAAACTCAATGTGAAAGTAAATGTATATTAGGAATAAAGGGCGACGCTGTAGCTATAGGTAAACTTGAAAGATTTGTAGGTGACTATTCAAGAGAGCGCAATGTAGATATTTCAGAAACAAAGCCTAAAAATGGCAAGAAGGTTGCAGTAATCGGAAGTGGTCCAGCAGGGCTTACTTGTGCAGGGGAGCTTGCTAAAGATGGATATGATGTAACTATTTTTGAAGCACTTCATGAAGCCGGTGGAGTTTTGGTATATGGAATTCCAGAATTTAGATTACCAAAGGAAACTGTTGTTAAATATGAAGTTGAAAATGTTAAAAAATTAGGTGTTAAAATAGAAACAAATGTTATTATTGGACGAACTGTAACAATAAATCAATTAATGGAAGAGGAAAATTTTAAAGCTATATTTATTGGTTCAGGTGCAGGACTTCCAATGTTTATGGGAATACCAGGAGAAAATTTAAATGGAGTATTCTCAGCTAATGAATTTTTAACTAGAAATAATTTGATGAAAGCTTTTAAAGAGGGTTATAAAACACCGATAAGAGTCGGCACTAAGGTTGCTGTTGTAGGTGGAGGAAACGTTGCTATGGACTCTGTAAGAACAGCAGTAAGATTAGGTGCAGAAGGCCACATAGTATACAGAAGATCAGAATCAGAACTTCCAGCAAGAGCTGAAGAAGTACATCATGCAAAAGAAGAAGGAGTTATAATGGATTTATTAGTAAATCCAGTAGAAATCCTAGGAGATGCTACAGGGAATGTTATAGGCATGAAGTGTATACGAATGGAACTAGGTGAACCTGATGCTTCAGGTAGACGTAGACCTATAGAACTTAAAGGTTCAGAATTTACACTTGATGTAGATACAGTTATAATGTCTCTAGGGACATCACCAAATCCATTAATTCCTTTAACAACTGAAGGTCTAGATATTAATAAAAAGAAGTGTATAATTGCAGAAGATGAAACTGGTTTAACTTCTATAGATAAGGTATATGCTGGTGGAGATGCTGTTTCAGGAGCGGCTACAGTTATATTAGCTATGGAAGCAGGCAAAAAAGCTGCTAAAGCTATTAACGAAATGTTAACGAAATAATAAGCTATGATACGTTTTAAAATTTAAAAGGATACAAGTTGTTTGTTTACCCAAAATATAAAGCCTATATCTTATTTACATAGTAATTAAAGATATAGGTTATTTTATTAGGCCTACTTTTCTTGCAATCTTTTCTTCATGCGATATTTAAAAATTTTACTTTTCCTATGCCAGCAGGCAATAATAAACCTCATAATTGGACTTTTTATTAACACCAATTTATATGAAATAAAGCTAAATGACGGCCTTTATTAATGAAAATCAAACATATAGTACTAGTTATAAGTGAAATTGGACCCCTATTTTACTTGAATATTGGAGGATGAACTTTATTATTGATATTTTTATCAGTGTATATTTACAATATTATACATTAAAAATGGGAACAGGCATAAAAAAAATTGAATTTATGCGGAAATAGCATTAAATCTAAGGCTAAGTTAGAGAATGAAGTATAATTCAACTAGAATTAATCTAAAATACTAAATAGTCTGAAAACAATGTTTGAAATGGAGGGGTAAATATGGTATGATAATTAATAAGTGGATTAGTCCATTAATCCACTTTGGACTATAGGTGCTGGATGGCTACTGAAAAAAACAGATATAAGATAAAATAGTAGTATGAATGTAATGTATTTAAATGTAAACGATTTTAAAAGTATATATAGTATATATTAAAGCAAATAAGAACTATTTTATGTAGTAGATAAACAATTGATGGTAATAATAATAATAATAATAATAATAATAATAATAATAAAAATAAATAAAAAATAAGGGGGCAATAAAATGTCAGGAACAATTACAGAAAAAATATTGAAGAAGCACATCGTAAAAGGTACACCTAAAGCAGGAGAGGAAGTAGCTATTAAAATTGATCATACACTAACCCAAGATGCAACAGGGACAATGGCTTATTTACAATTTGAAGCTATTGGGTTAAAACGTGTAAGAACTGAGCTTAGTGTGAGTTTTGTGGATCACAACACACTTCAAACAGACTTTAAAAATGCTGATGATCACAAATATTTGCAATCAGTTGCAGGGAAATATGGGATTTACTTCTCAAGGCCTGGAAATGGTATCTGTCATCAAATTTTTCTAGAGAGATTTGCACGTCCAGGTAAAACATTAATTGGTTCTGATAGTCATACACCTACTGCAGGTGGAATGGGCTCATTCGCAATTGGTGCAGGTGGTCTTGATGTTGCTGTTTCAATGGCGGGAGAAAGTTTTAGGTTGAAATATCCGAGTGTTGTTGGTGTTAAGCTAACTGGAAAGCTTTCAGAATGGGTTTCTGCAAAGGATGTAATTCTTGAGGTATTACGTAGAATAGATGTTAAAGGTAATGTAGGTAAAGTACTAGAATTTTGTGGACCTGGTGTTAAGAATTTAGGGGTTCCTGATCGTGCGACTATTACAAATATGGGAACAGAAACTGGATGTACTACAAGTATTTTTCCTAGTG
>JBLHPD010000355.1:0-3247 GCA_047624165.1 Clostridium sp.
TTTTTTCATAGTATTCTTTTAAACCATCTATATTTATTTGAGGTAGTATAACAAAATAGTCATTATCATAAATATATGCATTTTCAGCTTCATATCTCGATATTAATACTTCATGCAGCTTTTCCCCGGGTCTTTTACCTATTATTTTAATACTACACTGTTCCTGCCCAAATTGATCTTGTATAATACTTGCGATATCTACTATTTTATATCCAGGCATTTTCATTACAAAGGTTTCCCCGCCTACGCTACTTTTAATAGCTTTGAATATTAACCCTATTGCCTGATTTAAAGTTAGGAAATATCTTGTCATCTCCATATCTGTAATAGTAATTTGATTTTCTCTCTTTACTTGATCTATGAAATAAGGTACAACGCTTCCATTGGTTCCTAATACATTGCCTGCCCTTATACAAACAAATTTTGTATTGTCAGATATTGTGTTAGCATGAATTACTAATTTTTCTCCGATGGCTTTTGTCATGCCATAAACATTTACTGGCTCAACGGCCTTATCTGTAGAAACATCAATTACTTTGTAAACCCTATTTTCAATTGCAACCTTAATAATATTTTCAACACCTATAATATTGGTCTTTATTGCCTCAAATGGCTGCTCCTCGCATATAGGTACATGCTTTAAGGCTGCCAAATGAAAAATATAATCAACATTTTTCGTAGCTTGTTTTAATGACTCATAATCTCTTATGTCACCTATAATAAATTTTAATTTAGGGTGAATAAATTTACGTTGCATATTTACTTGGTTTAATTCGCTTCTTGAATATATTATTATTTGCTTGGGATTCATTTCTAAAAGTTGTGTTGTGAGCTCATTGCCCCAAGAACCAGTACCTCCGGTGATTAAAATAGTTTTGTCTTTAAACATATTGAAGTCCCCCCATGTGTAAATTACAAAAAATATTGCGAATATAGCTGTCTGTTTTTCATCATCCAATCTTTTAAGTCACTAATCATATCTGTATAGGTAGGTAGCTCCATGGAAAAATCTTTTCTGATACTGATAAGCGATTTGTCATTTCTAATTTGTCCAACTTTTTCAATTAGTATGTTTTTATCAAATACAGAATTGATAATGTTTAATAACTCATATTTACTAATTGAAGCTTTTGAAGTCAAATTATATAATCCACTTAAGTCTTTTTCTATCATGATGTCCAGGCACTTTGCAAGTTGCAGTGTAGTAACTCCTGACCATATAACTTTGGAATATCCTATAACAGTTGCATTTTGTTTCATAAACCAATGGAATAACCCTGTACCGTTCTGCTTTAACTCAGGTCCTATTATAGAAGTGCGGACTGTAAGGTCTTCGTTATTATTTATTTCGCCCAATATTTTGGTTTTTGCATATAAACCTTTTCCATCAGTGATCGAAGTTTCGCTGTATTTTCCTGTATCCCCTGAAAAAACGCAATCTGTACTTAGGTGAACAAGTTTAATATTTGTATTTTTAAATTGTTCTTCTAAGTATTTAGGGAAATAAGAATTAATAAACATGGTATTAGATGGGTTATCTTCACCGTTTTTATTAAGGATCCCAATAGAATTGATTATAATATCGGGTTTAAGTTCCTCAATTTTTGTATTTAATAAGTTTAAATCACGTATATCTAAGAGTATAGAATTTTTTTCCAATTTAACAGTATGGCATAGATCATACACTACGTATTTTTCTGATAAAGTTTTAAAATAGACACTAATCATATGCCCAGCCATACCAGATGCACCTAGAATTAAAATTTTTTTCACATGCCCTCCCCCTTAATTTGATAATAAGAAATTCACAACTTTACTTGAAACATTATTGTCAATATAACCGTCTGGATAGCTCCAGAAGATATTTGCATTGCCCATAAGCCTTGAACACATAATAATTTTTTCGTAATTCACACCTGAAACCACATTACTTCCGCATTCAACTGTTTCTGGCCTTTCCGTTGAGTCTCTAATCGTAATTGTAGGAATTTGTAATATGCAGCATTCTTCTTGGACCGTGCCACTGTCTGTTAGCACAAAGGCCCCATTTTTTTCAAGCTTCACAAAATCAAAAAAACCAAACGGTTCGCTATAAACTATATTCTTATTAGCATTTAAAAAGCCGTATTTATCTATTTTGCTTTTAGTTCTTGGATGAACACTAAATATTATTTTACAATCAAATTCCTTTTGCACCGAATCAATAGCATTTAATATTATTTCTAAACGTTCTTTAACATCTACATTTTCCGCTCTATGAATAGTGGCTAATACATACCGACCTTTTTCTAAATTTAAGTCCCTTAGAATAGTGCTTTTTTCAATGAATTCATCATAATATCTGAGTACCTCAAATATTGGATTACCTGATACAAATATTTTATTTTTTGGAATTCCATCTCTTAAAAGATTCTCTCTACTTCCTGTAGTATAGGGCAGTGCATAAGTTGAGACCGCATCTATTATTCTTCTATTTTTCTCCTCTGGAACCTTTAAATCAAAACATCTGTTGCCTGCTTCCATATGAAATACTGGTATACCCAGCCTCTCAGCTACAATTGCAGATAAGCCACTATTTGTATCCCCAAGTATTAGTATTTTATCTGGTTTTTCACTTAATATAATTTCTTCTATCCGTTGTAGTAATTCTGCCACTTGCATGCCAAAACTATTAAATGGTACTTGCAAATAATAATTGGGTTTTCTTACATCTAATTCATGAAAGAATACATCATTTAGCAAGGAAGAATGGTTTTGACCTGTGTGGACTAAAATATGGGTGCAGTTCTTATCTAATTTTTTAATAATTAAAGACAGCCTTATTATTTCTGGTCTAGTTCCTAAAATAGTCATTACTTTCATATCTAAATCACTCCTCTGCTTTTACTTCTTCATTATATTTATAGTATAATTCTTTCAGTTTAAGTAGTTCATTTAGAAAAGTTGGCCCCTGATTTAAGCCATCATCAATATACTTCATTCCCTCTTTTGCGAATACAGAACAATATTTTACTAACTCTTCCTTGGTAACACTGCATTTTACATATTCAGGTATAGCATTGTTATTTACATGATTATTAATTTGATCATAATAAAATTGCGCTATCACATAATTTTTTAGTTGAATTCTATTTTGAAATTCATCCCATTTTATCTTACTTGCATATATCTCTTCATTGAAATTTTTGATTATATAATCAAAAATCGTTACGGCCGAATCTATTCTTTTCTTCACATTGTATGATAA
>JBLHPD010000356.1:0-3213 GCA_047624165.1 Clostridium sp.
TTCATTATTTCTAGACCATTATCTTCATATAATTTATCAGTTATAGAAATTTCATTTCTCCTAATTAAACTTTCCATATTTAACAAAAAGTAGAATCTCTTAAAGTTATTTTCATTAAGAAGCTCTTTAATATTAAATAATTCAAACCTTGAAATATCTAGCGAATGATAAAGTCTTATCTGTACAAAATTAGATACAATAGTCCATCTACATTTCCCCCTATATTTATAAGAATAATTAAATGCCTGTTCAACAGGTGATCTAAAGTCATGATTAGCCTTTTGTCTTTTATCTAAATCTGTATTAGCATCTTTCAATTCTATAACGACTTTAACTTCTTTGTAATTATTAGTGAAAAATCCTAATATTCCATCTGGGACAGTAGCGTCAAACTCCGTTTTACCCTCTTGCACTATATTCCACTCGTTATTACCATGGATTTTCTTGAAGCCCAGTATATCATTAAAAAATAATGTTAAAAAGTCTCCTTGTAATGACTTTTCATTTTTCTTATATATTTCCCCTTTATTAATTAAGGTGGTCCAATTTTCGATAATCTTTATTTTTTTAGCATAGTCCTTTATTTCAGTAGTTGAATATCCTTTTAATCTTTCATCCAACAGCTTGTTATTAAATATATATTCAGAAATCTTTATTTACAATTATATCCTCCAAGAAAATCACTATAATAAAAATTATTATAAATAATCGCCTAATATGTTAAATATAAGAAAATAATGTAAATATTTTAAGAAAAGTTATAAAAAAATAAGAACACTTGTGCCTTTTTTATATTACTTTTAACTAAATAGTAACGGGCATGTTAAATAGTTTATAATAACTTGAAAAGGACTAGTTGATTTTATTTTTAAATAAAATATTAATAGATTAATTCTACCTATTATTAAACTTTCGAATTATGCTTTAAAAGCATAGTATTATTTTTAATGTTAATAATAATACTATAAAAGTATAAATTTAACTATGAAGAAAAGCCATAGGAGGCTATTATGGGTAGAAAAATAACTACATATCTACTAGATGACAACCAATATGGACCAAAAGTTATTGAAATTGGTAATTGGTCTGGTAAGGCAATTTATGCTCCTACTTCTTATATTTCAAAACTTTTAAATACTAGAGACGAATTTAATAAACCCGGCATATATTTTTTAAAATCTTCATCATTAAAAGCAATCTATTCTGAGAAAATTTATATTGGTGAGGCCGAGAAAGTTAAAGACAGATTAATACAGCATTTAACAAATCCTAACAAAGAATTTGATGAGTGCATTTCATTTATTAGTAAAGATGCAATGTTAACTAAAGCTCATGTAAAGTATCTTGAATCTACATCTATACAAATTGTAAAAGAATTAAATAGTGCAGAACTAGGAAATCTAAAAAACCCAAAACTGCCCTCACTTCATGAGTCTGATATATCCGATATGAATTACTTTTTAGAGCAAATGAAAATTATTCTTCCAACAGTTGGATTTACATGTTTTAAACCTAACACTATGAATATACAAGAAAGTAATGACTTAGAAATTCTTATTAACAATGACAAAAAAAATGTTTATTATATTAATAGAAATGAAATAAGAGCAAGATTAGTTACAACTGAAAAAGGGTTTATAATTTTAAAGGAATCTACATGCAAAAAAACTAATAATAAGTCTATAAAACAAGGCATAATCAATTTAAAACAGAAGCTCCTTGAATCAGGTACATTAACTGATAATGGTGAGCTCTATGTATTTAATAAAAATACTATTTTTAATAGTACTAGTGAAGCTGCTTCCGTTATATTAGGTGCTCAAACTTCTGGTCCTCAAACATGGAGAGATTCTAATGGAAATACCTATCTTGACAATATGAAAAATGAGATTATTTATTAAAAAGACAAACCGTGGTCATATTTTCTAACATTACTTAGACAATTTCCAGTTTTTACTACGAACTCCGGTGTCATAACCATCAAGTTAATAAACTGAAAATCAATATATTTATCGTGGAATGGTAGCGATTAATAGCTTTTGTTCTACCACTATTACCAATTGTTTCAAGAATACCTGAGAGTCCCACAACGTGATCCTCATCACTTCACGACGAAAAAACTGCTGCGATACATTTAGCTTAAATATATCGCGCAGTTTTCGCCTAGATTTGATTGCATTGTTTCACAAGTATTGTCATCTTAGTGAGGATGTTTGTGAATTATTATCTTTTTTTAGAATAATACTTTTGTTTTGGACTTGTCGGTTTATCTGGCATTGTTAATTTCAATAATCCCCCTTTAATCAAAGGGTTTAAAATATTCTTTCTGAAATTCTCTCTATCACTAAGTTTCATAAATTCTTGCATTTCACTTCTGGTTTTTGGTACTACACAAAACTCCAATAAGCCTTTTAATTCTTCATCAGCTTGTGGGGTAGCTTGCGGGGTAGCTTGCGGGCTAACTTGCGAGGACAGTGGGATAATCGTCTTAAAAATATCCCCCTCAATGAAGGTAGGCTCAACGCCAGAGTATATTTTATTGTATTTATAAATATTTCTGACTCTTGATCCCAATTCATCCACCCATCCGATACAAAACTTCTAATTCTAAATTTACTATAGCATTTGAATATCCCCTTCTAATCCTCTAACATTACTTTCAATACCATTTACCTTTATAATAATTCCATCCACTATTTCTACAGTAACATTTCCTATAATATATTCTTTCACTTTATCTTTCTTATCAGCCTTAAGATCCTTATCCTTATCCTTATCTATTTTCTTGATTTTAAGCCCCTTCTCTTTACCTACCTTCTTTAACACTTTATATACCACAAGTTCTAAGCTACTGCCTACTTTTAGCTCATGGGTGTTTTCTGCATTTTTCAAAAGATATAAAGTTGTATAAGTTACAAGTCTAGTTCCAGTTTGAATTGGGACTATGTTATCTATCTCTTTTATATATTCTAAGTTAATTCTTAAATATATATCATCCTCAGTACCAACGCTCGCTTTAATTTCAGTACATTCTTCTCTCCTATATTCTTTCCACTCTTTTATCTTTCCGTAATACCTTATCCCAGTGTAGTGCGTCAAAATATAGCTTTATGTAACTGCATTCCTAAGTCAAATTACAACTATAATACTAATAATTATCTAGTGGCTATTTGCTTTTTTACTAAGCAGATTATTACTATAACAAAGCTCCTA
>JBLHPD010000357.1:0-3141 GCA_047624165.1 Clostridium sp.
TAATTCTATATTATTATTTCAAAGTTAAAAATATTCTCATATTAAATCAATATCCTACACAAGTAAAATCTTCTACAAAACATATAATTACTCGTTAATTCTTCAATATAAAAGTAAGATTTAAAATAATTTATTTATTTAAAAAAGGCAACATTATTCCCCTTATTTACCCACCCCCTTTTAATCAGCAATATTATACTTTAAAAATTCTTATGTAACAAAGGTAACATAGATATGTAATAACAGTTGATTAAAAAATTGTGAATATTAAATATAACCATTCTAAATAACTTTTATTCGTCTTGTTTTCAGTCATTTAAAAATTGCTTAGTACTGATATTTGTCATGAACAAATACCAAACTTATACTTAAATTTGAGTAAACTAACACGTTTAATCTTATGAAAAAACTTAAATTACTCAGCTTCTTGATGATTATGGTCTCAAGTTTAATGTTTATACAATGTACAAGTGAACCTATCTCAGGACCACAAGGTTTAACTGGAATTGACGGTGTTGACGGTGTTAATGGTGTTGACGGTGTTGATGGTGTTGCTGGTACTGCTACATGTGTAGCTTGTCACTCTGAAAGCCATAGAGAGCCAATTGAAGCCTCATTCTTAGAATCTAAACACTTTGGTAATAGAACGAGAAGCGGAAGTTGTGCTGCTTGTCATTCAGAAGAAGGATATTTCGCATCATTAAATGGAACATTTGATGAAGTTAACTATCCTGATGCATCAGTCCTTTCAAAAAGAACTTGTACTACTTGTCACAGCAAACACAGTACTTTCGATTTCGAAAATGACGGTCAGGATTATGCTTTAAGAAGTATAGGAGCTGTTGAATTAACTAATATGCCTGGTGTAACTATTGATTTTGACAGTACAAGTAACAATTGTGTTCAATGTCATCAACCACGTGATCCTGAACCAACTTTTGAAGCTGATGGTACTTTTATTGTAACTGATGAAAATAAAACTCAATCACCACATTATGGTGTTAACGCTACTTTATTAGCGGGAATACAAGGAATCTTAATTTCTGGAACTGAAGCATATCCAGGAGTAGATGATAATCCTCATTATAATTTAGCATCTTGTACTAAATGTCATATGGGAGAACCTAATACGAACTCTCAAGAAGGTTTTGGTGATGAAGCTAATGGAAGTCATGCTTTTAACCCAACTTTAAACGCTTGTATTACTTGTCATTCAGACGCCACAACATTTGACTATAGAGGTGTACAAACTGAAGTAAACACATTAAGGGATAAGCTAAGAGATGATATGGAAGCAAAAGGATTTACTCAACTAAGCAGTAGAGGAAGACCAGAGCTTATTCCAGGCCTAGTATTACCAAAAGCTTATGTAGAAATTTTCTGGAACTATTACTCAGTTTATTCTGACAAAAGTAATGGTGTACACAACCCAGCCTATATTAAAGCATTGCTTATAAATACAACACAAGCATTAGAAGCTTTACCAGTAATAACACCATAATTAGATATTTACAAAGAAGATAGTTCAGGAGCTTAAAACACTCCTGAACTTATTAAATAAATACTTAATGTTACTTCGTTATGAGCTTTAATTCATAACATTATAAATAGAAAATTATGAAAAAAATATTTCAAATTCTAATCATCGTATGCGGAGGTTTGTTGATGAATTCATGTTATTATGATGAAGTTGCTGACGAAATCATCGTTGATACTCTACCAGATGATCCAGACGATCCAGATTATATAGAAATCTTATTTGGAGCCGATATACAACCAATTTTCACAGCTAAATGCAGTGGGTGTCATAATGCCAGTAGAAATCCAGATTTAAGAGAAGGAAATTCCTACGCTGCGATTGTACCAGCATATGTTACTGCTGGGGATGCCAATGCTAGCCCGTTATATAATAAAATAGCTTCAGGTCATAACACACCATCTTCTGATGAACTTGCATTGATAAAAGCTTGGATAGACCGAGGTGCTAAAAACGACTAATAAATAGGACAACACATGAAAAATTATATAAAAATACTTTTTGTTTTTTTAATGCTTCCATTTATGGCAATTGCGCAGGAAGAAGCTACAAAAGATAAAAAAGTTGTAGAAAAATTAGAAAGATCTGCATTTGAAAGTGCAACTCTTATTGACAATGCAACAAATGTATTGTTCAGTAAAAACACTTTAGAAGTGCAAATGCAACATAGGTTTGGCTTAATTAACAATCCAAATACATTAGGTGGTCTTTATGGAGATGCAGCAAATATTAGAATTGCATTATCGTATGCCATCCATGACAGGTTAACTATTGGATTTGGAACAACTAAAAATGAACTATTACAAGATTTAAATTGGAAAGTTGCCTTACTAAGACAAACTCGCTCTAACAGCATGCCTATTAGTGTAAGTTATTATGGTAATTTTACTGGTGATGCAAGAGATGCAAACATACTTTATAACATTAATAATAGATATAGTAAACAGGACCGATATTCTTATTTTAATCAATTAATTATATCAAAAAGATTTAGTCCTAATTTCTCTTTACAGGTTGCTCCAAGTATATCACATTACAATGTAGTTGAAAAGACTATGAAAAATGATATGTTTGCAATTGCATTTGGTGGACGTTTTAAAATAAGCCCACAAACTGCTGTAATAGTAGATTATACACAACCTTTAACAAATTTCTTAGGCGATAATCCACAACCTGGAATTAGCGCTGGTGTTGAATTTTCAACTTCTGCTCATGCTTTTCAATTATTTGTAACAAATTATAATGGTTTAGTGGCTCAAAAGAATATTATGTTTAATACAAACGATTTCTTTAACGGAGATTTTTTAATTGGATTTAATATTACTCGAAATTACAATTTTTAATCTTTTATAAAATCAACCCTATTTTAAAACAATATATCGGCTAATGAGTTGATATATTGTTTTTTTGTTTAAAAAGAATCTCAACCTAATCCTCAACAATTAGATTTGTGACAAAAGTGACATAAAATTGTTTGAAATTACTTTAAATAATTCTAAATAATAACTTATTTTATTGGTTTTCAATCTATTACAAATATTTAGAGGCTGACGAATATCATACAATACAATCAAGTTTAATTTTATATTTACAAAGGTTTAAAA
>JBLHPD010000358.1:0-3137 GCA_047624165.1 Clostridium sp.
TGAAGAAACCAAAGGATTACATCTAGAATGGGGAAATCATGAAGTAATGGAAAAGTTACTAGAGCAAATAGCTTTACGTAATTCTTGGCTAGGTAATATTCTTGCTCAAGGCATTAGAAAAGCTGCAAAAATAATTGGAAAAGGTGCTGAAAAGTTTGCCTTTCATGTTAAAGGTCTTGCTATGACATCTATGGATCCTAGGGGCTTTAATGGAACTGGGTTAGGCTATGCTATAGGTAGTAGAGGTGCAGACTTTTGTAATACTTATCCGAGTCTTGAATGTGGGTATGAATCTAGAATGCCTAAAGATTTTTTTAATAACAAAAATGCTGAAAATAGATTGTCACCTGAGGGAAAAGGTGAGATGGTAAGCTACACTTACCGAATAAGTGCAATCATGGATTCAATCGGTCTTTGTAAAATACCGTATCTTAGTTTACTAAATGATTTTGGTTTAAAAATTCCTTCTGAATTAATTGAAGCTTTATTAGATATTAAAATAGCTCCTGATGAGTTATTAAAATTTGGAGAGAGAATTATTAATGCTGAAAGATTTTTTAATATTAGACAAGGCTTAAAAAAATCAGATGATACCTTACCAGATAAATTCCTAACTCAACCAATTAAAGAAGGGATTTGTAAAGGGGCTGTTGTAAATATTGAAAAAATGGTAAATGATTTTTATTTACAAATGAATTGGTCTGAAGAAGGTATCCCGAATCAAACTAAAATTGCAGAAATGAATTTAGAGAATTATTGAGGCGTATTAAAATGCAGAAACGTAATCAGCAGGTTTGTATAGTAAACCAAAAAGCAATTCAAAAAATGGAGCATACTGTAAGCATTGATGATGCTACTTGGCGGTTACATTACCTCACCCTCTAACATTTCGGAGGTCCAGAAAATTTAATATAGCCTTATTTTTAAGCGTTTTAGTTTTAAATGTTATTATATATGGTAAAATAATAAATATATATAACTTAGAAAGGGTGATCAAGTATTATGGGAATACTAGATAAATATGATGAATCAATAAAATTAACATATAATTATGCGCATAAGATGTTAGTTCATCTAAAGAATATCATAGATAATTTTAATAATATAAAAAACCCAGATGATATAACGATGGAAGTATATAGAAAAGATGGATTTATATATTAGATTTGGTGTAAAAGAATATTAGATAATATCACCTAGAAGTAAGACTGTTGAAATGTTTACTTTACAGCAAAATGAAACATATTCTGAACCTAAGATATATTCTAAAGACGATATTGTGAAATCGTAAATATTTGAAGATCTTTTAATTAGTTTACAAGAGTTATTTATATAAAAACATTGATTTTTTATTCACTTTATTTATAATTTTGTTTATAAGGGTAGATATAACTCTGCAACAGCTAATGACAGCTCCGCATCTTTTGATGGGGAGTTTATTTTTGCCAGTTTCCTAGAAGGATAATGAACAACTTTCTGTCATAAATGTTTGTGATGGAAGCAACAGATATTGTCAGCTTCATTAGCTTTATAAATATGTGCAGACTGAAAGAGTTCAAAACAATTTTAGTGTTCGATAGTAGCATGTAATCATTATACATTTACGATTTCCTAAATTTATCTTAATATAGCAAAGCTCCTGTGATAAAATGAATTTAAGAAGAACTTTATTAAAAATATAAAATTATGAGGCAAAACAGAAGTTATTAAGATTAACAACTCATATAATTAATCCTATATTTTGGGCACTTCAAATTAACGAAGAGGAAGAAAAGGGGAAGCTAGGCATTGTATGTTATGGTAGGGGCTTTTCATGATGATCTTAGCGATATATATTTTATTCAACTCAAGTAATGACATTAAAAAATAGAACCATTAATAAAGTTGTATTAATGAGCTAAGGAGGCTGTATTTTGAATATTTCTAACAAATTATTAATTATTAATCTGTCAAATGGTTCAGTGAAGAAAGAAACCATTACCAATGATATATTGGAAAAATTTATTGGAGGAAGGGGATTAAATGCTTATTTATTACTAAAATATATTGGTAATAATATTGATGCTTATGATTCTGAAAATGTGATTGTTATTTCAAAAGGTATGTTAACGGGAACAAGCGCGTTATCATCATCTAGAACTCAAGTATCAGCTGTATCTCCAATAACAAATCTCATGGGTACTTCAAATGTAGGAGGTTTTTTTGGAGCTGAGATGGCAACTGATGATATTGTTTCGATTATTATTCTAGGCAAAGCAAAGGGACCTGTGTATATATATATACAAGACTGTAATGCAGAAATAAGAAATGCTAAACATATATGGGGGTCAGATATACAGGAAAGCATAAAACTCATTCAAGAAGATTGCGAGGATAATGATACTAGAGTTGCTGTAATAGGTACCGCAGGAGAGAAACTTGTAAGCATGGCAAATATAATGTTTGGATTAGATAGTGCTGCAGGTAGAACAGGAATGGGCGCTGTGATGGGATCTAAGAATTTAAAAGGAATAGCAATACATGCAAGCAAGAAAAAATATAAGGCTAAATCAGAGAATACTGCTAAAATAATCAAAACACATTTAAATCGTATTAAGGAAGCACCAGAATATGAAAGATGGTCTAAATTTGCTGATTCAACTGATGTGAAATGGCTTGACGATTTTGGTGCGAGCCCTGCTTTTAACTATCAAGAAACTCATTTTGAAGGAGTAGATACAGCTAGTGGACTAAGTTTTAAAGATGCTAAAACTAAATATATAAGTTGTTATATGTGTCCTATACATTGTAAAGCAAATATAGAAATTGATCATGGAAGGCATAAAGGATTTGTAGGTGCTAGGCCTCCATTTGAAGGCATGGAGGCTTTTGGTCCAAAGTGTGGTAATGCTGATGCATTTGAATCATTATATTTACATGCAATGTGCAATAAATTGGGTATGGATACAATAGAAACTGGAAGCGCTATTGCATTTGCAATAGATTTATATGAACGAGGAATATTAACAAATGAAGAAACCAAAGGATTACATCTAGAATGGGGAAATCATGAAGTAATGGAAAAGTTACTAGAGCAAATAGCTTTACGTAATTCTTGGCTAGGTAATATTCTTGCTCAAGGCATTAGAAAAGCTGCA
>JBLHPD010000359.1:0-3082 GCA_047624165.1 Clostridium sp.
AACATAGCAGCCACACATTTTAGTGAAGGTGCATTGTTCTTTTTTAAAACGTCTTTTTAACTCAAGTATATCTTTTCTTCTCATGTATAAACTCCTCAATTTATAGACAAACCTTACTTAAATTTATAGTTGAAGTGGGTTGTCTTTAGTATTTTTTATTTGTAGCTATAATTAATATATTATCGTTATTAATTATAGTATTTTTTTTACATTAAATAAAGGGTTTATATATTAATTATTTTAAAAAATTGCTGTGATTTAATGTTCTATTTTAAATGGAAGGAGCATTTTTCTTTGTTAAATATATGATGTTCAGCAAAGATTTATAAGTTAGTAGAAAATCTAATATTAGTTTAAATCTTTCTGTAAGTTCTAAAATCAGCTGCTATCTTAGGATTATCATTAATGAATTGTACAAAATCTTTAAAACATTTTGTGGTTTGATTACTTATTGTATGTTCGATTTTTTCAGTTTCTTCTAAAACCTCAGACTCTGAAACATCAAGTATTCTTAAAAAGCTTTCTATAATATTATGACGATTAAGCAGTGCCTCTCCGAGCTTCTTACCATCCTCTTCTAGTATTAAAATTCCATACTTCTTGTAATTTAAAAGTTTCAGTTCTGCTAGCTTCTGCACCATTTTTGTAGCAGAAGGTGGTTGGACATTAAGTGCATCCGAAAGTTCGTGAATCCTTGTGAATCCAGTATCAAAAGATAATCTATATATCATTTCTAGGTAATCTTCCATAGAAGCAGTAAGCAAATTATCTTCTTTTTTCATATATTCATTAAAAGTATAGAAATCATTTTTCACCATATTCTCACCTACTTTAAGCTATAGTCCGTTAAATAAATTATATGCTTAAATAAATTTTAAAATTACTTTAGTGGAACATTTTTAAAAACTACCCCATATATTATATTAGAAAAATAAACTTAGTCTAGGCTAACAATGTTAACTATTAATAATTATTTTAGTTATACAAAAATAGTTAAGTTCGAAGGGTGATGTATTATATGGAAAAAAATGAAAGCTTAATAGAAATTAATTCAAATGCTGAAAAACAAGGTATAAATAATAGCATGGAAAAGTCAGGTAAGTTTAAAGGTTTACTGAAGTTTTTAGGACCTGCGTTTATAGTAAGTGTTGCCTATATAGATCCAGGCAACTTCGCTACAAATATTAGTGGTGGCTCAGTCTTTAATTATAGTCTAATTTGGGTAATTCTTTGGAGTAACTTAATGGCGATTTTTATACAAAATATGTCTGCAAAATTAGGAATTGCTACAGGTCATAATTTACCAGAAATGTGTTCGAGAGTATTCTCACGTAAAACCAACTGGTTCTTTTGGATTGAGTCCGAACTCGCTGCTATGGCCACAGATTTGGCAGAGTTTCTTGGTGGAACCTTAGGATTGTATTTGCTATTTGGAATACCCATGATTTATGCTGGACTTATCATCGGAGTACTGACTTACCTAATTGTTTATATGGAGAAATATGGTCAAAAGGTCGTTGAGTGGATTATCGGTATATTAGTGTCGGTCATAACTATTGCATACACTATTGAACTGTTTTTAGCTAAGCCAGATTGGGTACAGGTAGGTATCCACACGCTAATTCCGTCACTTCCCAATAGCCAAGCTGTCTTAATAGCCGTTGGAATGCTAGGAGCAACGGTAATGCCTCACGTAATATATCTACACTCGCAATTGGTTCAGGTTAGAAATAAAAAGACTGATACACAAGAAGATAAACGCAAGCATTTACGTATGGAGCGAATCGATATTATAATTGCCATGAATATAGCATTTCTAGTCAATGCCGCTATGGTTATAGTAGCTGCAGCAGTATTCTACAGAAATGGTGTTGTTGTGGAGACGATAGAACAAGCACAAAGATCATTAGAACCTCTTCTTGGAAGATTATCCAGTGGCGCTTTTGGGATTGCATTGCTAGCATCGGGTTTGTCGTCCTCAGCAGTGGGAACTATGGCTGGGCAAACCATTATGCAAGGCTTTATTGGCCTTAGTGTCCCCATCAATATTCGAAGATTAGTTACTATGGCTCCGGCCTTAATTATTATAGCTATAGGTGTTAACCCCATGTATGCTCTAATAATGAGCCAAGTTGCCTTGAGCTTTGCCCTTCCATTCGCCATTATACCGTTGTTACTAATCACCAGTCGCAATGACTTAATGGGTAGCTTTGTAAACAAACGTTCAACTAAAATAGCTGGTTGGTTTATTACAACTATTATTTTAGGTTTAAATGCAGTTCTTATTTACCTGATTTTCACTGGTAGCGTATAATTTCTACCGGGTTTAGTTCTATAAGTGATATTATGCTAAGTGGTTAAATTATTATAAATGTAGTGAAATTAGATAATTACTTAAGGATATAGATATATATAAAGACTATATCCTTTTTTATTGTGGATAATAATTTATCAGGCATGTGAAGTAAAATATAAATAAAGAAAACAATACTTCTCTAGTTTGGCTGGAGTATTGTTTGTTTTTTAAAGGAAATAACTTTTTTATGTTGAAATTGGTTATTCATTTCATCTTACTAATGAGGAAATCGGAACCGGATCCAGATGAGGAAGAATATAAAAGCTACAAATGGAAATAATAAAATTGGGCTATAATCTATAGATAAGTAAGATTAGAAAACATGAGAATACTAAATAAAGCTAGAGAAATATTAACAAACTATGCTGCAATGCTTCAGATTTGAAAGATTTGTATTAGTATAACAATGTTGTTATAATAGATGATGTGTCTATTTACTGTGATGATGTTTTTTGTCTGTTTAGCAATCTAGCGTCTTAAATTATATACAGTATTTAAAATAGAACATTACTTTAGAGAGGATGTTTTTATGAAAAAGGAAGTAACTAGTGTAGAACTTGAAAAAAAGCTTTATTCAAGGAATTTTAAAAAATATGGTATGGATATGAATCCTGCAGTAGGATTAACCACAGGAATATTTATTTTGATATTTGGTTACTACTCAGCCATTGCAAATCAATAAAACCCTTATTTTGGCAAAAAGGATATTGGCTATTCGATGTCGAA
>JBLHPD010000360.1:0-3079 GCA_047624165.1 Clostridium sp.
TACAGACTTGTCAAGCGTTTTATGCAAAAAAAATGGGGGAATTAATAAAAATTAATGATATTAAAAATGAGTAATCACGGGCTCTAAAGAGTTTCCGTGAGAGCTCTAAGATAATAAAGGGGTGGGGTAATGAAAAGTTTAAAAGTAAAGTTAGGGATGGTTGTATCTTTGGTATGTCTAGTTTGTTTATTACTTTCAATGGCTGTTAGCTATTACATATCATACGGTATAGTCCTTAACGAGTCCAGAGATAAGGCATTGATTTCTTCGGAAAAATATGCGAAAGAGATAGATGGGTGGATGCAATCTCAGGGGAAAATGATTGGAGAAATGGGCAATGACTTGGAATACTATAATAATTATGATTCAAATTATCTTACGGACTATTTCGAGTCAAAGCAAAAACCAAATCCATATATTATTTGTTATTATGTAGGATTTAATGATAAGAAATTCATTTCAGGTGATAGATGGGTGCCGGATGCTGACTATGATTGTACTGAAAGAGATTGGTACAAATCTGCTATATCTTCAGGAAAACTGATTTATACAGATCCTTATTTGGATGCCACCACAAAAAAAATGGTTATTACTATAGCTAGCCCCATAAAGAAAGGCGGAATAGTTTCAGGGGTAGTTGGGGCAGACATATATGTAGATTATCTTACAAAGATAGTTCAAGAAGCAAAATTAGGAGATAAAAGCTATGCTTTTATGTTAGATAGTAGTAACAATTATGTAGTTCATCCAAATGAGGACTTTCAACCTACAGATAAAAACATTTTTAATATAGGTAGCATACTAGATGGTAGATTCAAACCTATGGGTCAAAATATAAAAAAAGGTGTAAGTGGAATAGAAAAGCTAACTGATTATGACAATACAACCAAGTATTTTACCTATGCACCAGTAAGCTCAGCTAAATGGACTTTTGGGTTTGCAATACCTAAATCAGAGTTTACTAAGGCACTAAATAAGCTTTTGTGGGGATTTGGAATTGCGCTTATTATTTCTATGATGATATCAATAGTTTTAGCTGTTATATTAGCAGGAAGCTTAGTAAAGCCAATTGCTAAACTTAAAAATCATACAATGGTAGTATCAGGAGGAGACCTTACTTCAGAAGTGAATATAAGAAGTAAGGATGAAATAGGACAGTTAGCTACAAGCTTTAACACAATGATTAAGGAGCTTAAATTAATAATTGCGAGTGTATTTGATACCACAGATAAAGTACAAGTATTTGCTGATGATCTGAAAAATTCATCAAAAAATGTGGAATCTACTTCTAATGAAATAAGTGCGGCATCCCAGGAAATTGCATTTGAATCAATTTCTTTGACAAACAGTATAAACTCTGGAGCAGATTTTTTAGAAGGATTCTCTGGAAAACTTGATGATACTATTTCTGATATTGATAGCTTAAATAAGAATACAAGCACAACAAAAGATGTGATAAATAAGAGTCTTGGCAATTTAAATAATTTAAAGGAAATAGAAGGCAAGAACAGAGAAAAATTTATTGAAATTTATGATATTATTGACTCTTATAACCAAAGCACTACTAATATAAATGTTATGACTGATGTTATATCAAAGATATCACAGCAAACTAATATGCTTGCATTAAATGCAGCTATAGAAGCGGCGAGAGCAGGGGAAGCCGGTAAAGGCTTTGCTGTGGTAGCTGATGAAGTGAGAAAACTAGCGGAACAATCAGCTACTGCCGCTAAAGAAATTGAAGGTCTAATAAAAACTGTGCAGCAAGGAGGGCAGAAGTTTACAGATGTAAAAGCCCAACTAATATCCATAGGAGAAAATAGAGATCAAATAAACGCAAATATATTTATTGACTTTGGAACAATAAAAGAAAGTATTGATAGCAACACTGAATTTATAAAGAATAGTCATACAAAAATGAAGTCAATTACAGATGATAAAGATCAAATAGGAAATATTATGAAAAACATGGGATTCATTTCCGAAAAAACTTCTTCATCTACCCAGGAGATTTCAGCATCTTTAGAGGAGCAACATGCTCTCATAAATACTATGTGCGACAATATTGAAAAACTTTCTGAATATATTGCTGGATTAGATAGATCTGTGACAAAGTTTAAAATTTAATTCACTCTATTAAAATAAAAAAGGGAGTCTGTCTTGGTTTTCATGGCCTTTGCCATGCGAGGTTGATGCTTTTGAAGTTAGGGGAAAAGGTTTTAAAAATGATTTAATATAAAATTGTAGTATAGTAAAAAATCCTCTTGCTTAAGCAGAGGAATTTTTACTAAACTTTCTACTAATTAATTTTAAATATATGATCTATTACACCTGCTATTAATTTTGGAGTCTGTTTTACTACATCTTCTCCAAAACTCTTTCTGTAAATTTATGAAAATCCTTTCCCCAGGGTCCTATATTTATGCTTGGAATGGCTAATAGGGATATCGCTTCAAATGGAATATCATACATGTTTCCCCAAAGAGGCATATTAGCTTTTACATGAGGTATTATGTTTTGGCTTTCACTTAATGAGGTATAGCTCATATCAGAAAGTCCCATAAAATAATTTTTCTTTTGGTAAATTTCATTGCACACTTCAGCTGCAATGTGAACTACAACTTTGTCTATTTCAGATACACTTTTATCTAAATCTTTAAAATCATTAATTGATACATGTGGGTAATAAGGTGGAGAAAATGCAATTACAACAATTGGCGTTTTGTCCTCGATATATTTCAATGTTTTACCAATTATGGCTAGATTGCTTTCGGGAAGGCTAATGATGTTATTTTTTATATCCATGTCTAATTTATCAATGGTTAAACGATAATCTTCAAGAAATTCATCCCCAGAATTTGAAATAGCTTCCTTGTATATTTGTGCAAAAGTTTTAACATTAGTTTCCCATGGTAGTTTATGTTGACATTCATTTTTCTTGTGTAGATATATACTATATTTCCTATTCATTTGGCATAAGACATCTTCAAATGCTTGTTTAGAAATCTCCAATAATTGGTCTAGAATTAGCTTTGGTGTTCTCTTCAGTGTTAAGATACTAAAATATCCACCGCAAGAT
>JBLHPD010000361.1:0-3065 GCA_047624165.1 Clostridium sp.
TTTTATAGTAATCTTACTTTTTTTCATGATTTAATCATCTCATATTTTTCTAATTTTTTCTATCTATTTTTTAGCTAGAATGTTATCCACAGCGGTTTCCGCAAGCTGTTTCCTATATAATAAAAAAAAGGAATATGCACTTCCAATAAGTGTATATTCCCTCTTACATACAAAAATATTATCTCTTTGAGAACTGAGATGCTTTTCTTGCTTTTTTAAGACCATATTTCTTTCTTTCTTTCATTCTTGGATCTCTTGTTAAGAATCCTGCTTTTTTAAGCTCTCCTCTTAAAGTTTCATCAGCTTTTAGTAAAGATCTAGATATTCCGTGTCTTATTGCACCAGCTTGACCTGTGTATCCACCACCGTGTACATTTACTAAAATATCAAATTTATCTTTTGTTCCAGTTAATACTAAAGGTTGATTAACTATAAGCATTAAAGTTTCTAATCCAAAATAGTTTTCTATGTTTCTTTTATTTATAACAATTTTACCTTCGCCAGGTACAAGTCTAACTCTTGCAACTGATTTCTTTCTTCTTCCTGTTCCTATATATTGAACCTTTGCCATTGTATTTCCTCCCTTCAACCTGATTAGTATTTAAGTATTAGTGTTTGTGGATTTTGTGCTTGGTTTTTATGCTCTGGTCCTCTGTAAACAGTCATTTTTTTAAGTGTTTGGCGACCTAATGGTCCCTTTGGAAGCATTCTTCTTACTGCCTCTTCAAAAATAAACTCAGGCTTTTTAACCATTGCTATTCTATATGGAACTTCTTTTAATCCACCTGGATAAAAAGAGTGATGTCTTAACATTTTTTGGTCTAATTTCTTACCAGTTAAAACGATCTTTTCAGCATTTAATACAATTACAAAGTCACCTGTATCTACACTTGGTGTAAATGTTGGTTTATGTTTTCCTCTTAATATTGAAGCTATTTGACTCGCTGCTCTTCCTAAAACTAATCCATCTACGTCTACAACGAACCATTTTCTTTCTACTTCTAGTGGTTTTGCTAAATATGATTTCATTATTTTCCCTCCCTGAACTTTTAACAATTGAATTTCTATGCTAAAGATCCGGGGCTAGTGGATCTTATTACACGATAATATATACAAACATTAATAAGTATAATACATTCTTCCAGGTGTGTCAATGTTTTTACACATGATATTTCAACTTTTAGTGTTTTAATTTTAATAAAAAACTTCTTCCAAACATAATCCACCCGGTGGAACGGATTTTCCAGCCTTTGCTCTCTCTTTTGACTCAATTATATTCATGATTTCATTAGGTTCAATCTTTCCTTCTCCAACTCGAATTAGTGCCCCCACTATTATTCTAACCATATTATAAAGAAATCCATCGGCAGCAATATATATTTTTATAATATCTTCATTCTTTATTATATCTAGCTTTGTTATAGTCCTTACTGAAGTTTTTACCGAACTACCTAGATTTTTAAATGCTGAAAAATCATGGGTGCCTATAAAATATTGCGATGCTACCTTCATAGCCACTACATCTAATATTCTTTTGTGATGGTATATGTAATTGCGACCTACTGCAACAGCCTCACGTCTATTAAGTATAGTGTAACTATACATCTTCCCTGTACTATTGTACCTAGAGTGAAACTCATATGGAACCTCAAAAGCATGTAAAATTACAATGTCTAGAGGAAGTTTACTATTAATAGCTCCTGTAAACTTTTCCACAGATATTTTGCTGCTTGTAAAAAAGTTACCTGTATAACCCTTAGCATGAACTCCAGCATCTGTTCTACTAGAACCTATAATTTGAGTTCCTTCACCAGTAATATCTTCAATAGATCGCTCTATTTTTTCTTGGATAGTCATAATATTCTTTTGTCTTTGCCATCCTGCATAGTTTGTTCCATCATATTCTATTATAAGTTTTATATTTCTCACAGCTTCACGCCCTTTTATATTTAGCAGAAGATTATGTTCTACTAACAATAGTAATAATAAGTAGCAACGAAAAAGCAAAACTTGCAATATAATCTTTTTTTGTTATCTTTAGTTGTTTCATTCTAGTTCTTCCCTCTCCACCTTTATAGCATCTTGATTCCATAGCCATTGCTAATTCATCAGCCCGCCTAAATGAACTAATAAATAAAGGTACTAAAATAGGAATTAAACTTTTAGCTCTACTTATCAAATTTCCAGACTCAAAATCAGCACCTCTTGCCATTTGTGCTTTCATGATTTTATCAGTCTCATCCATTAACGTCGGAATGAACCTTAATGCAATAGTCATCATCATTGCGAGTTCATGAGCTGGTACCCCTATTCTTTTAAATGGATTTAGCAGGTTTTCTATTCCATCTGTTAACTCTATTGGGGACGTGGTTAGTGTTAGTATTGATGTTCCCATAATTAAAAATACTAGTCTAACTATCATAAATGCAGCAATAATTAAACCTTCTTTATAAACTTTTATAAAATGCCATTCAATAAGTGGTGGGCTTCCATTCCCACTAGTCATAAAAATATTTAATACCGCTGTAATAAGTAATAAAACTAAAATGGGCTTTAGTCCATTATAAATATATTTAAAAGATAACTTAGATATTAGTATTGTTGCTATAAGAAATATAATTACAAAGAAATATCCTTCGAAATTATTTACCAAAAATAAATCAACAATGAAAAATATAGAGATTAGTATCTTTAATCTCGGATCTAACTTATGTACAAAAGACTCTCCTGGTATATATTGACCTATTGTAATATCTTTGATCATACAAATTCCTCCAATGTGTTGAAAGAAGCACAAATCACTATTATATATATTGTCTCACTAAGACAAAAATATTTACTAGTCCACTTTGAATATTCTAAGTAGCTCTTGTTTAGCTTTTTCTATTGTAAATATATCTTCAGATATATTGAATCCTTTATTACGTAAATCCCTAATTAGGTACGTCACCTGTGGTACCGCTAGTCCTACGCTTTCTAATAATTCTATTTCTCTAAATATCTTCTCTGGCGTTCCGTCCAGGATACACTTTCCTTTGTCCATTACTATAATTCTATTTGCGACC
>JBLHPD010000362.1:0-3007 GCA_047624165.1 Clostridium sp.
AAGCTGCAATAGAAATAGAAAATGTAAAGCAAGAAGCAAACGAGGAAAAATTAGAAGGAATACAACAAAACAGGTTAGATATAGCCTATTCTTTAAAAGAAAAAGGAGTATCAATTGAAATAATATCTGCAACAACAGGCTTATCAGAAGCAGAAATCAGACGCTTATAAAAATGAAATAATACTACTAATAAACTAGAAAGCTATGCTTAATCGCATGGCTTTTTTTATATAAAAATCTGTCACAACTGTTCAAGTGACTTGGTTCTTATTTTTGTCTGATCTGGCAAGAAATATTTTTAAATTGAAAATATAAGTATTGATTATTAGGGAGTTATGAGGTTGGTTAAAGTAGGTTTATAAATAAATATTAGTTTACTCTGTCACAAATGATATTGTTATATAATTGTTAATCTTTACTGGAAATAGAAGTTTGACTGGCAAATGAAAAGTAAAAGAACTATATTAAAAAAGGTTTATAGAGCATGTCAAAAGGGTATGCAGAAATTGAAAAAACGGGTGTATTGAAAATTATCAATACAGGGACCATTTGGGTTCTGCTGCGATGGAGACGAACGAAACTGGGCAAGTTATAAGTTATGAGGAGTATCATCCTTTTGGGACTTCTGCTTATTGGACTGCTAAGTCGGGTACTGACTTGAGTTTGAAACGATATAGGTTTACGAATAAGGAGCGGGATGATGAGACTGGGTTGTATTATTTTGGGGTAAGGTATTATGCGGCTTGGCTTGGGAGATGGACTAGTAGTGATCCTGGGGGTTTTGTGGATGGGTTGAATTTGTATGTTTATGTGCGGAATAATCCTGTTATGTTAGTAGATGCAGAAGGGTATGAGGGAGAGCCGCCGCCAGATGATTTGATGAATGGAGAGGAAGCAGAGGAAGTAAAGCCTGAAGGTTCAACATGGGAATCTGTGCATAAATGGTCAGATAAAGTCACAGATTCGGATTTACAGAAGGCTTATGGAACTGAAGTTATAGAAAGAGGAACGAAATATACAACATTATTCGGATTTAAAATAGGAACAGGAGTGCCATATACTAAACAGGAATGGGAAGACCATAGAGGTGAAACTTATGAAAACTTGTATAACAATACAATTCGAAATTACTATAATGAATATAGGCAAGAAGGGGATGATTTACAAATGGATTGTTTTGATTACGCATTATATGGTCTAATAAATTTTGCAAATGATTATGAGCTTCCTGTTGCTTTTGGCTCTTATGATAAAGATAAACAGGATTTAGGAATAGTAACTAATTCAGACCAATTTGGGAATGGTGACTGGAAAGGATTATACACATTTTTAGCTCTTCCTGGAGGGTTAAACTTAGGGTCAAAGGAAGCTTGGAAGTTTGCAGATCATAGTGATTGGAAAGGAGCCTTCACTAAAATGAAAATGGAAACTGATAGTAAAGAGTATTCGAAGGTAGAAAGTGGAGACTTGCATTTATTTAATCATCATACTTGGGTTGTAATGACTACATTCGAACAAGGAGGAGAAAGGAAATTGCAAGTAATGGGAGGAAATCAGCATGGAGGTTTAACTAAAACACCTTTAGAATCAAGAACTTATTCGTGGCAAACAATTCAAAACAATTTAAATAGTCAAGGTCATAAAGACCCAAGTGTTTTTGCAACATGGCATTTTGAAAACTTTGATAAGCAGAAATAAAAATGAAACAATTATCTCTCGTATTAACTTGTCTACTATTAATTGAATCATGTAGCTATTTTCCTGACAAGAATGTAGAAGTGCAGGTTTCTAAAATAGAGAATTCTAATAAGATATGTATAGAGTCCTATTGGAAAAATTCCGAAGGGCTAAAACTTTTGGATAGCCTTCTTAGTAGCGAAAAAATAGAAAATAAAGCTATTCATGAATATATTAATAAATGGTATAAAAAGTTGACAGTTGATGAAATTATTTCTGCAAATGATTTGCTTGCTTTAGAAGATTTTAATTACAACTATTTTATTACTCCAGATATAGCTTCTTGTAATTATGTACATGATTTAGAGATGAATATGAGAATACTCAAAGAGAAAAAGATTGACTTGGATATTTTTAAATCAAATTCAACGATATTCTACCTTTCTCTTTTTCGTTTTAGGGAGCAGTATTTAAATTTTATTGAGAGAGGAATATCAAGAACTCCACCACATTTATTATTAGATATTGATAAAAGCTATAAGTTTAATTATTCTGATAGTACATTACTAATGAATTTTTTTTATGACTACATAGGAAATAATGGAAATAATCTAGAGGTGATACAGTTAAAAGGTATTCCACCGAGAGAGTAGCGATCTAGTAATGCGCCAGTAGCAAAAGGCTACCAGTCACTAGTCGTTCATTCTGTCACATTACTAGGCTTACATATTCGGTTTCATGGCGGTTCTCGTGCTTATATTTTCAACTGAAAAGCTGAAAAGTACAAGCACTCCACCGCCTTAGTTTGTGTACCTTGTAGGAGCTGGACTTGTTCCAAAAAACTGGAGATAGAAATAAGAAATTATAAAAAATAAAAAGAAATGAATTTATTTAAAAAAGAATAAAAAAGTTATCACTCCCAAGTAGAGTATTTTAAAATAAGAGAAAATATAAAAACCTTTTGAGAATTAGCTAAGATTAAGATTCCTTGTTTGTTACCACAAACAAAGAGCAGCCCTTCTATTGCTTAAAAGCAAGGAAATAGAAGGGAGAACAAAAATATCTTTGATAAAAAAATAGAATAATTAAACCCTAAAATCATAGAAAACTATGCAAACCATCCCTTTGGATTTTGATATCCAAAAGATCGAAAATATTGAAAACCTCGTAGAAGTCTTAGGCTACATTCGAGGCGAAATTTTTGATGTAGAAATTAAGGAAATAGGCATTTTACCAGAAGCCGTACGCCTACACGTAGAAGAATTGCAAGCACAAAATGGCTTAGAGCCGAATGGCAAAGTTAATCAAGGTATCATTTTGATAATTAATA